>NZ_QTMW01000050.1:0-37960 GCF_003604005.1 Bacteroides sp. OF03-11BH
TTGCAGATACTTTATCTGCAACCTATCTGCCGCAGGTATCTGCAACGCTCCAACTATTTATCAACTAGTGCATTACGCGCTTTTCGTTGCAGGTGGCAGATGTTTTCATATTTTTTCAACTTTATAGTAGGAGGATTACGCATCAAAATTAGGGTCACAACCGTAAGTCATAAACCAAATTCACCTCTGTGTCCTCCGTGTCCTCTGTGGTGAAAAGAATCAAAACCGTGCAAAAACGAGCTAAATGTTTTAATATCTAATGGTTAAGCGGAAGTATTATCACGCTTTGTTAACAGTATTATTATCTTCTTCAATTTTAGGGTAATTAACTGAAAATATAAACAATAATTCCTGTAATCGCCACATATATTAAAGCATAAGGAATAGCTGCTTTCAGTATTTCACCTTCTTTTCCCTGTTGGTTTCCGGCAGAAGTAGCAATGGCAATACTTTGTGGAGAGATAATCTTACCCCCTGTAGCACCTACTGTATTTGCAGCAGACAGCCAATCCGGACTGACATGAATTTGCCCAGCCACACTTGCTTGCAACTTTCCGAAAAGGATGTTGGAAGATGTATCGCTTCCGGTGATAAACGTTCCCAAACAACCGATAACCGGAGCAAATAACGGGTATAAACTTCCGGTAGCCGTAGCCAGTGCTGTGGCAATCACGGCGATCATTCCGGAACTATCCATAATAGTAGATAACCCCACGAGGCAGATAACCGTAATGAATGTTTTCTTCAACTGCTTCACGGTATTCCAAAGAACGATGAACAGATCTTTTACTTTAGCCCCCTGAATCAATCCACCGATAAAAGTACCGATGAAAAGCAATACTCCGGCATGAGTCAGCCAGGAAATAGTATAATTGACGGTGGACGCATTGATAGGCAGACTGATTCTCGTAATCCAATTGTTCTCTAAAGTATGACGCAATCCCGGAAAGAGCGGACTGGTCAGAATAATCAGAAACAGAATCAGTAAATAAATGCTCCATGCATTTAATATATCTTTCGTTTTCAGATGACTTTTTCGTGTTTTCTCTTCTTTGGATGCAGTAAGTTTTCCATAAATAACGATTACGATAATAGAAAGAATACTGCCGATTATGGCCGGAGATTCAGCACCCATATATTTTGCTGCCACATATTGGCTGGCTAAAGAGACTCCGCCTACCAATAAAGCCAGGAATATATTTTTCGGGAGCGATTTAAGTTTGGAGTCAGTAAGGAAAAGTAGAACCAGCGGAATCAGGAACATTAAAACGGATAATTGCAATACGACATTCGTACTAAGATGCAATACGTCCAAATTCGTTTCTTTGGCCAATACTAATACCGGAGTTCCGATTGCTCCGAAAGCAGTGGCTACACTATTGGCAATCAGACTCACCGTTGCCGAAAAGATAGGCTTGAATCCCAGACTGATAAGAATTGCCGCTGGAATAGCTACTGCTGTTCCGAAGCCGGCCATAGCTTCCAATAGACCTCCGAATCCCCAAGTCAGTAATAACACCTGAATACTTTTGTCGGTAGAAATAGAAGCGAATTGCTGTTTAATAATCTCCATCTTTTCAGTTTTCAGCAATACATTATAACTGAAAATAGCCATCAAAATAATGATTAAGATAGGAGAGACAGCTTTTAATGCTCCATATAAAAAGGAGTAAAACAGATTGTCTACCGAGAAAGCGAAGCCGAAAAGAGCAATCAGCATCGTCACAATCAGAGAAATGATACTACTTTTATCACCTGACATTTTAAAAAATGCCATCAGTATAATCAACAGTAACACTGGAATAACAGCAAGGATCAAGGTCATAATTATCAGATTTAAAAAGTGGAACGTCGTTTATTATTGATATAACAAACGAACGCCCCACTTTGGTCGGTTGAATAAATAGATTTTTCTGTTTATTTCATCTTCACACTTAAAATTTGTTGTAATTGTTTTAAGTTGGCAAGGGCAGCTTCGTTACCTAGCTTTGCTGCCTGCTCGAATGCGGCCATGGCACGGTTAATGTCTCCGTTAAGGAAATTGTAGACTCCGGTATTGTTGATGAACTCGGCAGTATTGTGATCGGCTTTCTCCATAAACTTCACTGCTGCATCCAAATCCTTTTGTGATAATGCGACGGCTCCTGCGTTCAGGTTAGCTACGGCGTCAGTAGGATACATGCGTACAGCAATATCGAATACATTAACAAAATCCTTGCTGCCTTTCGGATAACTGTTGGCCACCTGATACATTTCGTTCAGACTAAGATATTTCGGATTTTCCCGGATAATGATACGGCCTTGTTCAACATCGAAATTGACAACGGTATAGTCAATCTTGCAGTTCACTTTACGCAATCCCGGATAAATCTCTTTCAGCATACTACGGTAAGGAGCTCCGCCGCCTACACGCATGATTTCCTGTTTACGTTTGGCATCGTCAGTTGTATTTTTGATGATGTTCAGGAATGTTTCCTTCTCCTTCATCGAAGAAGATTGGAGTGCTTTTACCAATCCATCCCAGTTTTCTCCACCGAAAGTCACTTTATATAGTTTGGAAGACACTTTTTCGTTCTTAACCAGATAATCCTTCAAAGCTTCCGCACGTTTTTTGGAAAGCTGTTCATTGAAGGTAAGAGGTCCTTCCGGCGAGGCGAAACCTTTGATACTGATACCTTTCACAGTCAGGTTCCGGTCATTCTGTATTTTGTCAAACATGGCATGGATATTCACCAATTCAGCATGATTGTTCATGAAGTCGGTAAGGATCACCGATTTGTTGACCGGAAAATCCAGATGAGCTTCATATTGTTCGCTACGGTTTTTGACCACTTCTACGGTTGGCTGAATATAGGCAATGATAGGAGACATGGCACTTAAACGTTTGGCTTCGGTAGATACATCATTGGTAATCAGTTCCTGTGCATTCATTTCCTGATAATTGCCGCATCCGCATAGATTCTCTACAAGTTGCAAACTGGCATTAGCCATCCAGGGTTTGTAAGGAATCACCTGCGTATAATTAAAAGTTTCCCTTTTATTATAAGGAACGATAATGGCGGTAGGTTCTTGCTTAGTGATTGCCAGACTGCGGATATATGCTTTTTCGCGTCTTTTACCATTGACGATGATTTCTTGCAAGGGTACATTATGCTGCCCGTCCGTCAGCAGGGGAATAAGGCTTAAACTTCGGGCGGAACCTATTGTCAGATTCTTCATGTCGAAGGTCATGCTGACATAGAGAGAGTTACCTTGTTGCCATAAAGATACGTTCGAGAGAGTGAGCGCATCGTTCAGGAATTTTTGTGCATGAGCCGGTAGGATGGCGGCTGAAAAGCTATAAATAGATAAATAAGTTTTCTTTTCATCATTGTAAGTTTTAGAGAGTTCGATTATTTGATGACATAAATGAAACTAAGACCGATTTTGGTCGGACCGAAATAATTGCGGGTGTTATGTCCCAACTTTTCACCTCCGTCACCACGAGCATACTTATCATATTCCAGACGGGCGTATCCCACTCCGATGGTAGCTTCCATACTCCATCGTTTGCTTATGATCCATTGATATCCGTAGGAAATACCGGCTCCGTACAGATTGCCGTCGTAACGGTCATGTCCCATTCCGAATATATTCAGATTGCTGACATTCATTTCTCCGTAATGTCCGTGTAAACCGAAGAAACTTCCGTTGAAACGTTCGCAGAGCCAATAGCGTAATTCCGGCTGAACGAGCCAATGTTTGATTTGACGGTCGTCACCAAACTTCCACGGATTGTAGTTACCGGATATGTCGAGAGTCAGTTTCTTTGCCAATCCCACTTCGATTCCTAAATTGGGCGTAGAAGTGGCCCAATAGAGAGCATTGGTCTTGATGGCAAATTTGGGTAGATAGGTTTCATTCCGTTGTACCTGTGCATGAATACTTGTACCGAACACGAGCAGGAAACCGGCTGCTAATAAGATTTTAATTGTTCTCATTTTGTTAGGGTATAGGTTTTATTAAAAATGATAAGCGATAAACAGAAAAGCGGAGAAGTTTGTTGTCGCAACCTGCAAAAAAAAGCTCCCTAAATAAATGGATAAAGATGTTTTAAGGCATAAATGCTAACAATTTCCACGCATGATGCGTTCATTATATAAAAGTACCTTTGTGTAATCAATATGACAATGATTTCATTTATTACTGTTTATTTTTACACACACATACAACTTTAATAATTACAGCCTATGAAAGAGCTTATTAGCAACCTGGAAGAACTGAACAGGAAAGCAGAAAAAGGCGGCGGAGACGCTCGCATTGAAAAACAACATTCTGTGGGCAAACTGACCGCCCGTGAACGCATCGATTTATTATTGGAGAAAGGTTCGTTTATCGAACTGGATAAGTTGGTAACCCATCGGTGTACCGATTTCGGTATGGAAAAGCAGAAATTTGCCGGAGACGGGGTGGTGACGGGATATGGTATGATTGGCAAGCGCCTGGTTTATGTATTCGCACAGGATTTCACCGTATTTGGAGGAGCTCTTTCGGAAACGCACGCTAAGAAAATTTGTAAAGTGATGGACATGGCCATGCAGATGGGAGCACCCATCATCGGATTGAATGACTCGGGAGGCGCACGAATTCAGGAAGGAGTACGTTCTTTGGCCGGATATGCCGAGATATTCCTGCGCAATTCTATGGCATCCGGAGTGATTCCACAGATTAGCGCAATCATGGGACCTTGTGCCGGTGGTGCTGTTTATTCTCCTGCATTGACCGATTTTATTTTGATGGTGAAAAACTCCGGTTATATGTTTATTACAGGACCGGATGTGGTGAGAAGCGTGACACAGGAAGAAGTGACAAAAGAAGAACTCGGTGGAGTAGGTGTGCACATGACAAAGTCCGGTGTAGCCCATCTTTCTGCGGAAAACGATATTGAGTGCATCAATTATATTCGTGAATTGATCTCCTATCTGCCGGGGAATAATATGGAAGAGCCTCCGTTTGTAGCGACCAGCGATTCGCCGACTCGCCTGACTCCGGAACTGGCAGATTTGATTCCGTCCAATCCGAATCAGCCGTATAATATAAAAGAGATGATAGAAGCGGTGGCTGATGATAATAGTTTCTTCGAGCTTCAGGCAGAATATGCTGCGAATATTGTGACGGGATATATCCGCCTGAATGGAAAAACGGTGGGAGTGGTGGCTAATCAGCCATTGGTGCTTGCTGGTACACTGGATATCAATGCGTCTATCAAAGCCGCCCGTTTTGTCCGCTTCTGTGATGCTTTCAATATCCCTTTACTGACACTGGTAGATGTTCCGGGATTCCTTCCGGGAATCGATCAGGAATATGGCGGAATTATCCGTAACGGGGCAAAATTACTTTATGCTTATTGTGAGGCTACGGTGCCGAAAGTGACGGTTATTACCCGCAAAGCATACGGTGGTGCTTACGATGTGATGAGTTCCAAGCATATCCGTGGAGATGTAAATCTTGCTTTCCCTACCGCCGAAATCGCGGTGATGGGACCGGATGGAGCTGTGAATATCCTTTTCCGTAAGGAAATAGATAAAGCCGAGAAACCCGAAGAGAAACGGAAAGAACTTCAGGATGATTATCGCGGAAAGTTTGCCAATCCTTACCGGGCGGCGGAACTGGGATATGTGGATGAAGTAATCGATCCGGCAGTAACCCGTTTGCGGTTGATTCGAAGTTTCGAGATGCTTGCCAACAAACGGCAGTCGAATCCTCCTAAGAAACATTCTAATCTACCGCTGTAAGCCTGTTTATGGATTAAATCCGTGCCTAAAATTATTAAATTGCTCTTTTAAGTTTTGACTTCTAAAAAGAAAAAGATTATGATAAAAAAAATATTAGTAGCCAACCGGGGTGAGATAGCGATGCGCATCTTTCGGACTTGTCGGGTGATGAATATCTCGACAGTGGCTGTTTATACCCATGTAGACCGCGGAGCTTTGCACGTGCGTTATGCGGAAGAAGCCTATTGCATCTCCGAATCGCCCGAAGATACCTCCTACCTAAAGCCGGAATTGATATTGTCCATTGCCAAAAAGACCGGAGCCGCTATTCATCCGGGATATGGTTTCCTGTCGGAGAATGCGGATTTTGCCCGCCGTTGCGAAGAAGAGGGAGTGATTTTTATCGGACCGAGTGCGGATATTATTTCCAAAATGGGAATCAAGACGGAGGCCCGTAAGATTATGCGGGAAGCAGGATTGCCTATTGTGCCCGGAACCGAAACACCGGTACAGGGCATTGATGAAGTGAAGAAGGTAGCTAATGAAGTTGGCTATCCCATTATGCTGAAAGCACTTGCGGGAGGTGGAGGAAAAGGTATGCGTCTGGTACGTACGGAAGAAGAGGTGGAAACTGCTCTCCGTTTGTCGCAATCCGAAGCAGGGACATCCTTTGGCAATGATGCGGTTTATATTGAAAAATATATTGAGAATCCGCATCATATCGAAGTTCAGATCATGGGAGATAAGTATGGAAATGTCGTTCATCTGTATGAACGTGAATGTTCCATTCAGCGTCGTAACCAAAAGGTGATAGAAGAAAGTCCTTCTCCTTTTGTGAAAGAGGAGACGAGAAAGAAGATGTTGAAGGTAGCCGTGGAAGCCTGTAAAAAAATAGGTTATTACAGTGCCGGGACATTGGAGTTTATGATGGATAAGGACCAGAACTTCTATTTTCTCGAGATGAATACCCGTTTGCAGGTAGAGCATCCTGTGACGGAGGAGTGCACAGGCGTTGACTTGGTACGGGATATGATAACTGTTGCTGCCGGAAATCCATTACCTTACAAACAGGATGATATTGAGTTTAGCGGAGCAGCGATCGAATGTCGTATTTACGCCGAAGATCCGGAGAATAACTTCATGCCCTCTCCCGGTGTGATTACTGTCCGTGAAGCTCCCGAGGGACGTAACCTGCGTCTTGACAGTGCCGCTTATGCCGGATTTGAAGTCTCTCTGCATTATGACCCGATGATTGCCAAGCTATGTTGTTGGGGGCGTACCCGTGCTTCTGCCATTTCCAATATGGCACGTGCTTTGCGCGAGTATAAGATTCTGGGAATTAAAACAACGATTCCTTTCCATCAACGTGTATTGAAGAACGCAGCTTTCCTGAAAGGTGAATATGACACGACGTTTATTGATACACGCTTCGATAAGGAAGACCTGAAACGTCGTCAGAATACAGATCCGACAGTGGCTGTCATTGCTGCCGCAGTGCGACATTACGAGCGCGAGAAAGAAGCGGCTTCCCGTGCAACAACACTCCCGGTAGTAGGAGAATCACTCTGGAAGTATTATGGTAAATTGCAGATGACTGCTAATAATTATTGATTTGAGACTAATAAATAACGGAACAGATTATGGGTACAACATTAGCTACATATTACGCCAAGCTCCAGGATATGCCGGACAGTGAATATAAGGTGGAGATTCTGGAGGACGGACCAATTAAGAAGATTGCAGTCAATGGTAAGATATATGAGGTCGATTATAACATGGGTGGCGACTCTATCCATTCGATCATCATCGATCACCACTCGCATGGAGTGCAGATTTCTCCTTCTTCCAATAATTCATATACGATTATGAATAAAGGGGAGCTTTATCAGATTGAATTGCAGGGAGAAATGGAGAAGATACATAATGCCCGTACTGCTGCTGAATCCGTAGGGCGTCAGGTGGTACAGGCACCGATGCCGGGAGTTATCCTGAAGACGTATGTAAAGAAAGGAGATCTCGTGAAGCGGGGTGATCCGCTTTGTGTATTGGTGGCGATGAAAATGGAGAATGAGATACGTTCGGTGACGGATGGAGTTGTGAAAGAAGTATTCGTGGAAGATGGCATGAAGGTGGGATTGAACGACCGGATTATGGTAATTGAGTAATTCTTTGAAAAAAACGGGGTAAATACGTGCTTTTATTCAAAAAAATATTTACTTTTGGCAGATAAGTACGTATTTACACCGTTACATTATGAGCATCGAACAAAGCAAAGAAGCATTATTAGAACAGTTAGAAGCACTTAAAAAAGAAAACGAGCAGCTTAGAAAAGAACTTTCTACCCTTAGGGATGAGAAATATAACGATCGTCCTGTTAGTTTTAAAGAAAAATATGCTGTTAGAATACTAGACTCTCTTCCCGATATGCTGACTGTCTTCAATCAGAGTGAGGTAGGTATTGAAGTTGTTTCCAATGAGGAAACCAACCATGTAGGAATATCAAACAAGGATTTTAGAGGGATGCGTATGCAGGATATGGTTCCGCCGGAAGCATATCAGAATATTCACTCCAATATGCGTCATGCTATCACCACCGGAACTGTTTCAACTGCACACCATGAACTGGATTTTAATGGTGAACGCCATTATTACGAGAACCGTATCTTTCCGTTGGATGAGGAATATGTGCTGATCATGTGTCGTGATATAACGGAACGAGTGGCTACCCAAAGACAATTGGAAGTTTTTAAAAGTGTGCTTGATAAGGTGAGTGACAGTATTCTTGCTGTGGCGGAAGATGGAACGCTGGTTTATGCAAATAAGCAATTTATAGAAGAATACGGTGTAACGCAGGAGTTGGGTACACAAAAAATATATGATTTGCGTGTCTCTATGACCAACAAGGAGGCATGGGAACAAAAGCTCCAGGTGATACGCGATCATGAAGGAAGTCTGGCTTATCGGGCGGCTTATATACCTTACGGGCATACGAAGGAGAGAGTACATCAGGTATCTACTTTCCTGATTCGTGAAAATAATCAGGAACTCACCTGGTTCTTTACGCAGGACATTACCGATGTTATCAAGAAACGGGATGAACTCCGTGAACTGAATCTGTTATTAGATGGCATTTTAAATAATATTCCGGTCTATTTGTTTGTGAAAGATCCGGAAGATGATCTTAGATATTTATATTGGAATAAGGCATTTGCCGATCATTCGGGTATTCCGGCATCTAAAGCTATCGGGCATACGGATTATGAGATATTTCCGGTGCACGGAGACGCGGAGAAATTCCGTAAGGATGATTTGGAATTACTCCAGACTCATAAGCGTATTGATATGCAGGAAACTTATCTGTCCGCTAATGGAGAAGCACGTATCGTGCAAACTTTGAAAGCACTCGTACCGATGGAGGGACGTAAACCTTTGCTGATTGGCATTTCGTGGGATATTACTAATCTTCAGAATATTGAGCAGGAACTAATCAAGGCAAGGATTAAAGCGGAGCAATCCGACAGATTGAAAAGTGCTTTCCTTGCTAACATGAGTCATGAGATCCGGACCCCGCTGAATGCCATTGTAGGATTCTCCCAATTATTGCCTTCTGCCGAAACTGCTGAAGAGAAAAAGCTCTATTCGGGTATTATCAATCAGAATTCGGATATCTTGTTGCAATTGATTAATGATATTCTGGATTTATCGAAGATAGAAGCCGGAACACTGGAATATATCAAACGTCCAATGAATCTGGGAGAGGTCTGCCGAACAATTTATACTGTTCATAAAGAACGTGTGAAAGAAGGGGTAACTCTTGTCTTTGATAATGAGGAGGAGGATTTACTCATGGAGGGAGATCAGAACCGTATCATGCAGGTGATAACGAATTTCCTGACTAATGCAAGTAAGTTTACCTATGAAGGAGAGATCCGTTTTGGTTTTGGACGAATGGATAAGGATATTCGTGTGTATGTAAAGGATACAGGAATAGGGATAGAATCGGAAAAGGTAGATCATATCTTCGAGCGTTTTGTCAAACTGAACTCTTTTGCCCAAGGGACAGGATTAGGTCTGTCTATCTGTCGGATGATTATCGAAAAAATCGGTGGAGAAATAGGGGTGACTTCCGAACTGGGTAAAGGCTCCACATTCTATTTCACGATCCCTTATGAAGAAACCGGAGAGCATGGTAAATTCTTTAAAGAGTCGAAAGTGGTATCTAAAGGAAATACAGTCAATCGTGTACAACAGATTAAGAAGATTCTGGTAGCAGAAGATGTGGAGAGCAATTTTATCTTGCTGAAGAATCTGATTGGCAGGGAATATACATTGCTTTGGGCTAAAGACGGAGTGGAAGCTATCGAAATGTATAAGCAGTACCAACCGGACTTAATCCTGATGGATGTAAAAATGCCGCGTATGGATGGACTGGAAGCAACCCATATTATCCGCTCTTATTCTAAAGAAATTCCGATCATTGCTTTGACGGCTTATGCTTTTGAGGCGGATAAAGAATTGGCATTGGAGATGGGTTGTAATGACTTTGTGACCAAACCGATTTCGGAAAGAACATTGAGAAAGGCTTTAGATAAATATTCGACTACTGTTTAAAAAAAGGATTATGGCTATATGTATCCGGTGAAAGTTACTTATGATAGCCATAATCCACACAAGAGTACGATTGTTGTTGAGTGAAAGTAGTCGGTGATTACTTTTCTATAGATTCTTTTTTATTTCCGGAACCAGTATAAACTTCGTTTCCGGAAAATACTTTTTCAGCCAGGTCTGGATAAATTCCATTGTATCATTCTGAATCGTCTTGTCTTCTACGGTAGGATATAAATTATATAATACGGTATCTAGTACAATGCCGCGTTTTTGTATTGCTTCGAGACTAAGCAGGGTATGATTGATACTCCCCAGTTTGCCCGAAGTAACAAAGATAAGCGGATATTTTTCTTGGACGATGTAGTCAATGGTTAAAAGTTCAGTAGTGAGGGGAACCATAAGGCCGCCTGCTCCTTCGAGTAAAACAGAGTCATACCGTTCACTCAATTCTTCGGTCGCACGTTTTATTTTATCAAAGTCGATGGGACGGTTATCTAGCTGGGAAGCAAGATGCGGAGAGGCGGGATAAGAGAAAATCTCCGGCATGGTTAGTTCCTCTTGGTCTTCTTTGGTGAAAGGGATTCCCATGATTTGCCGATGTAGGTCAATATCTTCGGAATGACCTACATTTCCCGTTTGAATAAATTTCTGGGTGATGGTGCGATGGCCATTCTTGTTCCATTCACGAGCTAGAAAGCCGGTGGCATAGCTTTTTCCGGCATCAGTGTCGATACCGCTTACGAAATATACATTCTGTTTCATACTTTTTTCTTTTTTGCGATGATATAAATGGGATGATATGTTAAGGACACAGAAGCGCCCTGAGTAAATTCCTGCGTGTAACGTTCACAGAAGAGTTGCAAGTCACGACGAGTCCATTGTTGTTGGGGGAGATTGTTCTTAAAATTATTTTTTGAATTGTTGTCTGATGAACACAAATCGTTCTCTTGTTTTCCGGTAGGAGAGGATTGCGTTGATAAGCCATTGACTCCGGTTTGCTTCAAGTGATATAGTACTTTTATCGGGTCTTCGAACGAAAGCGGGATAAGCTCTTCTTCTGAATACAGTATGTCAAAATGGGGTGACAAAGCTACTTCGAGCTCTTCCCGTGAACGATAAGGAAGTCCGTTGCCGGTAAGTTCGCGTATTTCTTTCATGTTTTCTTTTCCAAAAGTGCTAAAAGCAAAATAACCCTGATTATTGAGTAGGGTATTACACCTTTCGAAAAAGTTTTCCGGTGATTCGAACCATTGCAAGGCGGAGCAGGAAGTTATCAATGTACTTTCGGTGGGGAAAGAGACAGTTTCGGCATCTCCCGGAAGAAAAGAAACCTGCTTCTTCATTAATAAGTCCTCACAGCAATATTTCATATCGGGGCAAAGGTCATTAAGTAATAACTCTTCCGGACGGAGGGCTTGGAGTAGCATACGGGAGTAAATACCGGTTCCGCAGCCAAATTCAATTACTTTCGAGCAGGGAGAAGGTATGTGTTCTGTAAGCAAACGAATCATTTTACCTGCTATTTGCCGTTGCACGTTTGCTTCCTTTGGATAGGTAGTGATAGCTTTTGAAAAACGTTCTGCGATTAGTCGTTTATTCATAATCAATATTTGTTTAATAGACTGATATACTTGATAATCACTTTATTTTAAAATGATGGATGCATCAGTTCTCCGGCTGCATGAGTATCGTGTTAAAAAGCTCTTGTTGGTAATGTGCCGCTTCCACTTGTTCAAGAGAGTCCACTTGGTTTTCCCATGCCAAATATTGGTTATCCGGGAGGAAAATGCGGTCGCCTTTTCCTATGATAGCTTTTTGCCATTTAAAATCAGAGGGCGGCAATGATAAATATTGTTGTTGTATAGCGGCAAGTTCTTCTTTGAGTTCTTCCATCGGACGCTGGGGGGATATGGTTTGAAAAGTTTTATAGTCAGCTATTGAACCACACATTCTTCTTTGAAATTTTTGCAAGGTTTGTTCATTCAGCCCTTGAAGTGTGCCATCGAAAATAGAGTGAGCGATGCCTTTGGTTTCGTGTATGGGGTAGAGGGTGCCGTTGATGGCGATACTTTGGGAGACAGGCAGATGTGGGTACTGCTTCATGATTTGCGAAGCTGCCCAGACTCCCATCGACCAGGCGATAAGTGTAATCTGGGAATAGGTTTCCAATAAGTCGGTATCAAATGCTAATGAACGGTAATCATAGCAAATCATCCAGTCCTTATCTGTAGGATGAATGGTCAGGAAAGGAGTTTCGTCCATCCCCCAACCGGCGAAGAAAAGCAATAGATGCTTCTGATTATTCTTTATGATAAAATGCTGCTTCATTCGTTTATCAGTTTGATGAGTTGGTCAATTTCATGTTCAGTGATGTCCGCTGTCAGTGAAAAACGGATACGTGAAGTTCCGTCGGGTACGGTAGGTGGACGGACGGGCAATGCATAGAATCCTTTGCGCTGGAGTTCTTCTGCTTTCAATATGGTATCTTCACTGGCTCCTATAATCATAGGTACAATATGGCTCACCGATGGGCAATTATATCCTTTGGCTGTAAGGGCTACCTTTAGCTTTTCACTGATTTGTAGCAGGTGAGCCCTCTTATGTTGTAAAGCTGAAAGGCGTTCTAACACCCACGAAGTCCACTGGATATTGATAGGAGGAAGTGCGGTGGTGAATATAAACGTGCGCATTTTATTAATAAGATATTCCCGAATGAGTTGCCGACAGACAATATAGGCACCTGCCGAAGCAATGGCTTTTCCGAATGTTCCTACTAAAAAGTCTATATCGTTGATACAGTCCTGTTCTTCGGCACATCCTAATCCTTTTTTTCCTCGTACACCAAAAGCATGAGCCTCATCTACATAAAGAAGAACATTGGAATAACTCTTTTTGAGTTGAATGAGAGTGGGAAGATCAGCTTCATCGCCATCCATGCTGAAGATACTTTCGGTAACAATAATAAGCTGCTCATAAGCGTTATGATTTTCAGCAATCAGTCGTTGTAACTGGGAAATATCATTGTGACGATACCGGATACATTTAGCTGATGATAATTTAATTCCGTCTATCAGGCTTGCATGCACTAGCTTGTCGGCAAGAATCAGTGTGTGAGTATTGCAAATGGCAGGAAGTATTCCTGTATTGGCATGATAACCACTATTGAATATAAGTGCACTTTCCGTTCCGAACATCGTGGCTAGCTGTTGCTCCAACTTCTGATAGTCACTAAAATTGCCGGTCAGTAACCGGGAAGAGGAGGAAGTAGGCAGGAATGTTTCAGGGGTGAGTGTTTTTAAGAATTCCTTCCTCAATGAAATGTCATTGGACAGCCCGAGATAATCATTAGAAGATAGGTTCAACATTCGTTGTCTGTTCAGCAGAACATCTCGTCCTTCGTGAATTAGCGGTGGGAGAGAACGGTAGTTCTTTTTCTCTTTCAAGGTCTGGAGTTCCTGGTTTATATGTTCTAATGTCATGAATTATTGTTTTAAGTAATAAGTATTCGATATATGGATGGTTGAAAGCGTAATCGGTTGTCTATAAGATGTTTATTGTCTAAAGAAGTATCCCGAAAGTTTCTCACCGACCAAGGCATCCTTCCTCGGTGAGGAAAGGCCCGTTCCTCACCGAGGAACACCCTTTTGCTCACCGAGGAACAGATTCTTGGGTGAAAATCTGGTAATATTCTTCTTATCTGTCATCTTTTTTGAATAACTTTAAGTAAGCCGGAAGTCAGTTTGCTTAATTGTTCCGAAGTGATGATGAAAGGCGGCATCAGATATACCAGCTTGCCAAAGGGACGTACCCAGATTCTTTCTTCCACAAATCTTCGTTGCATATAGGCCATATTTACCGGACGTTTCATCTCAATGACTCCGATGGCTCCGAGTATTCGTACATCAGCCACTTCCGGAAATTCCCGTGCAGGAGCCAGTTCTTCTTTCAGTTGAGTTTCGATTCGCTTCACATTCTCTTGCCAACCGGATTCGAGCAGCAGGCGAACGGAAGCGCAAGCCACTGCACACGCAAGTGGATTCCCCATAAATGTAGGTCCGTGCATAAAAGCTCCCGGTGCGTGGTTAGAGATTGTATCTGCTATCCGGTTGCTGGTCAATACAGCAGAAAGTGTCATATATCCTCCAGTCAGTGCTTTACCGATACACATTATATCCGGTTCTACTCCGGCATGTTCCCAAGCAAAAAGTTTACCGGTTCGTCCGAATCCCGTTGCTATCTCATCGAAAATAAGAAGAATATCGTGCTTCCGGCAAAGCTTTTCTGCTTCGCGCAGGTACTGCGGATGATAAAACCACATCCCGCCTGCTCCCTGTACCACCGGTTCCAGAATAAGCGCCGCCAACTCTTTTGAATGTTTTTCAATCATCTCTTGTAGAGGTAGTATATCTTTCGGATTCCATTCTCCGTCGAACCGGGAAGTGGGGGACGGGACAAAATAACGTACAGGCAATGCCGAACCGAAAAGACTGTGCATACCCGTCACCGGATCACATACAGACATGGCATTCCACGTATCACCGTGATAGCCGGAACGGATAGTCACGAAATTGTTCTTTTCCGGTTTTCCTGCTGCATACCAATATTGTACAGCCATTTTCAGTGCCACTTCTACGGCTACCGAACCGGAGTCTGCATAGAATATTTTCTGCATGGAGGAAGGAACCAAAGGCAATAACAGTTTCCCCAGTTCAATGGCCGGATCATGCGTCAGTCCTCCGAACATGACATGAGACATTTTATCTAATTGTTCTTTTGCCGCCTGATTTAATACCGGATGATTATATCCATGCACTGCACACCACCAGGAAGACATTCCGTCAATGAGCGTTCGTCCGTCTTCGAGGGTAATGGTAGCGCCGTCTGCCCGTTTTACTTTGTAGACAGGAAGCGGATCGGTAGTCGAAGTGTACGGATGCCAGATGTGCTCGCGATCAAATTGGGAATCGGCGAAATGATAGCCTTCTTCCTGAATCATCTTTTTGTCTTCCGATACTTTGGAGCCGAGTGTTGTCAATAGGTCGCCTACGATAGCCGAGTTAATTCCGATATATAATGCCTTGTGCATCGCTTCGGAAGAAAGTTGTGAACGTCCTCCGGCAAAACGCAGAAAAGCGGTCGGATTGATAAAACGAAAGAGTGCGATGGTTTTAAGTATTTCTTCTTCGCTTAGAGGCTGCTCGTTTTCCAGTGGAGTTCCCGGAATCGGACTAAGCAGGTTGATAGGTATGGATTGAACATTCAGTTCTGCCAATGTGAAAGCAAATTCAATCCGTTGTTCCATCGTTTCTCCCATGCCGATGATACCTCCGCAACAGATATCCATGCCCACACGACGGGCTGCATCGAGAGTAGCCAGTTTCTGTTCTTGCGTATGCGTAGAGCAGAGTTTGGAAAAATAAGACGGGGCAGTTTCCAGATTACAGTGAT
Organism: Bacteroides sp. OF03-11BH; assembly: GCF_003604005.1. Taxonomy (NCBI): domain Bacteria; kingdom Pseudomonadati; phylum Bacteroidota; class Bacteroidia; order Bacteroidales; family Bacteroidaceae; genus Bacteroides; species Bacteroides sp. OF03-11BH. The sequence continues at coordinate 15,810 of NZ_QTMW01000050.1, forward strand.
AACGGGTGATTCCTGCTTCATGCAGGGAACGCAACTCCTCTTCATTGAGCAGTCCCAGAGAAGCACAAAGTTGAATCGACGAATGTCGACGCATATAGTGGACTGTATCGCAAAGTTGGGTAATCTGTTTGGGAGATGGTTTTCGTCCGCTGGTAACGAGGGAGAATCGGTTGACGTCCTGGGCTTCGTTGTATTGGGCCTGTCGAAGACATTCTTCAGCGGGAAGGAGATCGTAAATCTCGGCTTTAGTCTGGTAGTGGGAGGATTGTGCACACCATTTGCAGTTTTCCGGACATCGGCCGGACTTGGCGTTGATGATGGAACACATGTCGAACTCGTGCGAAGCACGCGCGACGGTAATCTCATGTGCGGCGGCATAAAGCGCCTCGCTGTCAGCCATGTTGGCTAGCCAAGCAGCTTGGTCGGGTGATATGTCGATACCCGCCAACACTTGGTCTTTGATTTCCTGAAGTGTCATAAATGTATGATAAGGGATAGTTTGTGCAGCATTCTGCTTACGAAGAGCAACGTCTACTACATTGGTATGCAGATGACCGATTTGGAATTCGCGTCCCATACTTGCAAAGGCAGCATAGTTCTTTCTTCCCCAGTAGCGAAAGCGGGAAAGAAGAGTGCGTGTGGTCTGTATGTGGCGTTGTTGCTTCATTGATTTTTTTACTTTTGTTCGTTAGAACGTGGCAAATGTACAAAGATTCTTTGGATAAGCAAGCAAGTTGATGATTTCTAGTTTCTGTGGAATTATTTCTTTTTCCTGTATTCTTTGCGGGTGTTGAAGTTGAATCCGGCATATATTTGGAGAGTACCGAATCCATTGTCGACAGAGAAATTGTTGCGATGATAATTGTAGTTTTTTCCAACAAAAGAAGTACCTACGTAATACTTGCCTGTGTTGTAGACAATCCCTGCCCGAACCAGAAAATCCAGATTGAATTTACCGTACCATGCTTTTGCTTCATTTGTTTCTGCGTCCACATCGGAAGCTTTGTAGGCAATGGCAGGGGTGAGAGACAGGCATGCCAGACAGTTGCGGGCAAAGACCCAGTTGTAGGCGTAGCCGAAACTGATATTGGCATTGGTGTATTTAATATTCTTGACTTTCATGGCAGGATTCATCGCCTCCTGGATAAATCCCGGAAGTGCTGTATAGTCGAAGTCGAGATGATGCTTTGAAATGGAAAAACCTGCAATAAATGTACCTGCATTGCGTCGTTGATTGGTGGACTGACTGAATGCGGCAGGATAGGAGAATTTACGGTTATTGAAGATATAATATAGATTCAGTCCTTTGATATCTACCTTTATTCCGCTGAAATCTTCGGAATAGTTGGAGGGGATATCGTCTGAAAATCCTCTGATTTTATGTATTTTGTAATCATTACCAGTGCGGCGATAGAAGATATCCACACCCAGTTTGGAACTGTATAGGCTAAGATCGAATTCTGTTCCTCTGTTCTTTCGGGTACCTTTTTTGAAAATATCGTTCACATCTACAGACCATCCCAGGAAAATCCATCGCCAGCCGAAATACAATCCTATCTTGTTGTGTGGGTTGGGAGAAAAACTAAGTTTCTGTGGCTGCGGCAATTCACTGGTGATAGAATAATACTCAAAGTTGCTGAAATGAGTAACCATCAGCGCATAGTTATAACGGTTGGGACTGATATAGAGCGTATCGAAATCACTGAAGTTCATAAACTTCTTGATCGCTCTTTTAAAAGCACTTGGCTTGGCGGTTGTTGTGGAATCTACTTCTGTACTATCGTTGCCTAAAGAGACTTTCTCTTCAGTCTGCGCCTGTAAGGACAGTGAAAATAACAGAAAAAGATATAGAATAACCCGTTTCCCCATGTGGTTCTTTGTTGGTATAGATATTTTTAGTTTCACGAATGTACTATCTTTCGTTGATTTATACTAGCAATCTTCTAAAAAATGTTTCGTTTCCTAAACAAAAAAGTTCAATGTACTGTTAGTTACAACAAGCAAATAAATCTTAAGCCACAAAATTATGAGAATCTATTTACGTTTATTAGTCGTGTCTCTTCTGCTTTTTGTAGGAAATATAGTATATGCGGAAGCACAGCAGGAGAAACGCGTGACAGGCACGGTGACTTCTGAAGGAGAACCTTTGCCTGGTGTCTCCGTACAATTGAAAGGAGCATCTTCCGGCACCATTACCGATATTGATGGAAAGTATTCGATTGAGGTTCCTGCTACCGGTACTTTAGTGTTCCGTTTTGTAGGAATGAGAACAGTAGAACAACCGGTGAATAACCGGAGTGTGATTAATGTCACGTTGGAATCGGAAAGTAAGGAACTGGAAGAAGTAATGGTAGTAGCTTATGCTACCGCTAAAAAGTATAGTTTTACCGGAGCAGCTTCGACGATGAAGGCAGGTGAGATTGAAAAGTTACAGACTTCCAGCATATCACGTGTATTAGAGGGTACGGTATCCGGAGTACAGGCAAGTGCGGCAAGTGGGCAGCCGGGTACGGATGCGGAAATCCGTATTCGTGGTATCGGGTCTATCAACGCTTCCAGCGCTCCGCTTTATGTAGTGGACGGTGTACCGTTTGATGGTAGTGTGAACTCTATCAATCCGGATGACATATCTTCGATGACAGTATTGAAAGATGCGGCCTCTGCTGCTTTGTACGGTTCCCGTGGTGCGAATGGAGTGATTATTATCACCACCAAGCAGGGAGATCAAAATACCAAAGCAACGGTAAAGGTGAAAGCTTCCTTAGGAGGTTCCAACCGTGCCGTGCGTGATTATGATCGTGTCAGTACCGACCAATATTTTGAATTATATTGGGAAGCACTTCGCAATCAGTATGCCAAGAGTGCGGATTATACTCCGGCAACTGCCGCCACGCAAGCATCCAAAGACTTGGTAACGAAATTAATGGGAGGTGGCCCGAACCCCTATGGTCCTCAATATGCGCAACCGGTCGGTACAGATGGAAAGCTGGTGGCAGGTGCCTGTCCGTTATGGAATTCAGACTGGAGTGACGCCATGGAACAACAGGCGCTTCGCACAGAGTTGAATCTAAGTGTTTCCGGAGGTGGAAAAGCGAATCAGTATTTCTTTTCTGCCGGATACCTGAATGATAAAGGTATTGCACTCGAATCCGGTTACCAGCGTTTCAATCTTCGTTCCAATATCACCAGCGAGATGACTTCCTGGTTGAAGGGAGGCGTCAACTTGAGTTTCGCACATTCCATGCAGAATTATCCGGTTTCTTCTGACTCCAAAACCAGTAACGTGATTACCGCAGGGCGTACCATGCCGGGATTTTATCCGATTTATGAAATGAATACCGATGGTAGCTACAAATTGGATGAGAGTGGAGACCGTATTTATGACTTCGGTTCCTATCGTCCTTCCGGTTCGATGGCAAACTGGAACCTTCCGGCTACTTTGCCTTTGGATAAATCGGAACGAATGAAAGATGAAGTCTCCGGTCGTACTTTTCTAGAAGCTACGATTATTGAAGGACTGAAATTCAAGACAAGTTTCAACTTTGACTTGATTAATTATAATACATTGGATTATACGAATCCGAAGTTAGGTCCGGCTAAAGAAAACGGAGGCGGCGTCAGCCGGATGAATACCCGCACTTTCTCCTGGACGTGGAACAATATCGCTACGTATGACAAGACAATCGGTGAACATCATTTTAATGTTCTTGCCGGTGTGGAGGCTTATTCTTACCGCTACGATGAACTGACGGCATCACGTTCCAAAATGGCGCAGCCTGATATGCCGGAATTGGTAGTTGGTTCACAACTGACCGGAGGTTCGGGATATCGCATCGACTATGCATTGGTGGGTTATCTGACGCAAGCGTTATATGATTATCAGAATAAATATTTCTTCTCGGCATCTTATCGTCGCGACGGTTCTTCACGTTTTGCACCCGAAACCCGCTGGGGAAATTTCTGGTCGCTGGGTACTTCCTGGCGTATCGACCGGGAAGAGTTTATGGCAAGCACTTCCGACTGGTTATCTGCCTTAACCCTGAAAATGAGCTATGGTGCACAGGGAAACGATAATTTGGGTACGTATTATGCGAGTAAAGGACTTTATACCATTGTCTCCAATCTGGGAGAAAATGCGTTAGTGTCCGATCGTATGGCGACCCCGAACCTGAAATGGGAAACGAACCTCAACTTTAACGTGGGTATCGACTTCTCCCTGTTCAACAACCGTTTTTCCGGTTCGTTTGACTTCTTTACACGTCGTTCGAAAGATTTGCTTTACTCACGTCCGATAGCTCCTTCCCTGGGATATGGCTCTATTGACGAGAATGTAGGAGCCTTGAAGAATACAGGTATAGAAATGGTGTTGAACGGAACGATTATTAATCAGAATGGTTGGGTATGGAAACTGGGTATGAATTTGACACATTATAAAAATAAGGTGACGGATCTTCCTTTGAAAGATATGCCGCAAAGTGGAGTGAACAAATTGCAGGTAGGCCGTTCTGTTTATGATTTCTATATGATAGAGTGGGCGGGAGTAGATCCGGAGAACGGAGATCCGTTGTGGTATATGGATGAAGAAGATGAAAATCACAATCCGACCGGAAAACGTGTCACAACAAACGATTACGGTTCGGCTGACTATTATTACGTCAATAAATCATCTCTCCCGAAGGTATACGGTGGATTCAATACCTCTCTTTCCTGGAAAGGATTTGATCTTTCTGCCATCTTTGCTTATAGTATCGGTGGATATATCTATAATCGTGATATAACAATGATCCTGCACAACGGAAGTCTGGAAGGACGTGACTGGTCGACGGAGATTCTAAAAAGATGGACTCCCGACAATCGTAATACAGATGTTCCCGCTTTGAGTACTACCACTAATAACTGGAACTCGGCTTCTACCCGTTTTTTGCAGAATAATTCGTATATGCGATTGAAAAACCTGACTCTTTCCTATAACTTACCCAAACAGTGGATTAGTAAGTTATCATTGAGCAGTGTACAGGTATATGTACAAGGAGATAATCTGTTTACCATTCACCGGAATCAGGGACTAGACCCTGAACAGGGAATTACCGGTATCACTTATTATCGTTATCCGGCTATGCGAACGATCTCCGGAGGTATCAACGTTTCTTTCTAAATTCAGACTAAATTATGAGAAAAATAAAAATTAAATCCATTCTTGCCGCAGTTGCCGGACTTTTCCTGGCAACGAGTTGTAGTAGCAGTTTTTTGGATACGGACCCAACGGATGCGGTAAGTTCAGAAAAAGTACCTGTGCCCGAAAATGCAGCGGCACTTGTGAATGGTGCCTGGTATAATCTGTTTGATTATTCAAGTACTTATGCCAATATCGGTTATCGGGCGCTTCAGTGTCTGGATGACATGATGGCAAGTGATATTGTTTCCCGTCCGAAATACGGTTTCAACTCTTCGTATCAGTTTAACGATATAGCGTTACCTTCAAACAATAGAACAGAATTTGCTTGGTATCTGATATATAAAACGATCGATAACTGTAATACTGCCATTTCCATTCAGGGAGATTCGGAGGAGCTCCGGCAGGCGCAGGGACAGGCATTGGCGTTGCGTGCTTTCTGTTATTTACACTTGGTGCAGCATTATCAATTCACTTATCTGAAAGATAAAGATGCTCCATGTGTTCCTATATATACCGAACCGAGTAATAGTTCGACAGTTCCGAAAGGAAAATCAACGGTGGCACAGGTTTATCAGCGTATTTTTGATGATCTGAACCTGGCACAGGATTATTTGAAGAACTATGTCAGGAGTGGTGATAACCAGAAATTTAAACCGGATGTTGCCGTGGTGGATGGCCTCTTGGCTCGTGCTTATCTGTTGACAGGGCAGTGGGAAGAGGCAGCGAAAGCAGCTGAAGCCGCACGTACAGGATATGCGTTGATGACAACGACAGCCGAATACGAAGGCTTCAATAATATTTCCAATAAAGAATGGATATGGGGATTTCCTCAAATACCTTCCCAATCGGATGCCAGCTACAACTTCTATTATCTGGATGCAACATACGTCGGAGCTTATAGTAGCTTTATGGCCGATCCTCATCTAAAAGATACCTTTATCGAGGGTGACATTCGTTTGCCTTTGTTTCAGTGGATGCGTGAAGGGTATCTGGGATATAAGAAATTCCACATGCGTGCAGATGATACAGCTGATCTGGTCTTGATGCGTGCTTCTGAAATGTATTTGATAGAAGCGGAGGCGAAAGTTCGTGATGGAGTGGCTTTGAATCAGGCTGTTATTCCATTGAATACGTTGCGCAATGCCCGTGGAGTGGGAGATTATGACGTGACAGGGAAATCACAGGAAGATGTTCTCAATGAGATTCTGATGGAACGCCGCCGTGAACTTTGGGGAGAGGGATTCGGTATTACAGATATACTTCGTACACAGGGTTCCGTAGTACGTACTGCTTTATCTGATGAAATGCAGAAGACAGAAGTCGATTGCTGGCAGGAGGGTGGTAGCTTTGAAAAACGAAATCCTCTGGGACATTGGTTCCTTAACTTCCCGAACGGTAAACCGTTTACAGCAAATAGCACCTATTATTTGTATGCTATCCCCCAGAAAGAAATAAACGCTAACCCTAACATATAAATAGCTCTCTTAATTTTTTGACTTTGACCTTAACTTGTAGACCGGTATACGTCGTGACGATGCATACCGGTCGTTTTCTTTCTTTTTTATAAAGAGCTTTATTTATATTTTCTGCTTCTTTAAATTAGGCAAAAAGAACGTGACTAATCCCAGCAGCGGCATATAAGCACAGATGTTATATACATATTCAATGCTCGTTTTATCCGCTAAATTGCCAAGTACGGCAGATGCTACACCGGCCACTCCGAAAGCAAATCCAAAGAACAAACCGGATATCAATCCAAGTTTGGTAGGAAGCAACTCCTGTGCATAAAGCAATATGGCAGGAAAAGCGGAAGAAAGCATTAATCCCACACAGAAGCTAAGGATAATAGTCCACAGCAGATTGGCATGTGGCATTAGTAAGCTAAATGGAGCAGCTCCTAAAATAGAAGCCCAAATCACATACTTCCGACCGATACGGTCACCGACAGGTCCGCCAATTAATGTTCCGATAGCAGTAGCTACCAGGAAAATAAATAAATATAGCTGCGAATCTTGTACACTTACATTGAATTTATGAATCAGGTAGAAAGTATAATAACTGGTGAGACTTGCCATATAAATATATTTGGAGAAAATCAGAATCAGCAATATCGCGATTGAAAGGGCTGTCTTATCCATAGGCAAAGGAAGATGAACTGGTTTTCTGACACTGACAGTCTGTGCTTTCATCCGGTTTAGATATGATTTATACCATTTGCAAATTGGGTACATCACTCCGATAGCAGCTAAAGCCACAAATGCAAATACGATGAGATGTTGCCTGCCATAAGGAGCCACCAACAGAGCAACCAGCAAAGGGCCTAATGAACCTCCGAAGTTACCACCTACCTGAAAGAGTGATTGTGCCAGTCCACGTTTTCCGCCGGAGGCAAGGAACGTGATACGGGAGGCTTCCGGATGCAGTACGGAAGAGCCAATTCCGATTAAGAATACGGAGGCTAATATCCAGTATAGATTATCAGAGAATGCTAAGTTTATCAAACCAATCAGTGTAAAGCTCATTCCGATAGGCAATGACCATGCGACGGGATGCTTATCAAAGAAAATTCCGGTAATCGGTTGAAAAACTGAAGCGGAAAGTTGATAAACTAGTGTGATAAGTCCGATTTGCGCGAAACTAAGTCCTAAATCATCTTTAAATAAAGGATAAGATGCTGATAGCACCGACTGTAAAAGATCGTTGAGGCAATGCGAAAGACTCAATGCAATCAAAATGGAAAATGTAATTTTTCCTACGGGTTGTTCCTGATTCTGTACCATAATACCTATTCACTATTGAAGTGTTCCTGAAAAATCGGCTGCAAAGGTACGTAAACTTCCCGTTTCTCAATATATATTTGCTGTGATTAATTCAATATGATAGGAATAAAGCTCTAAGACTAAGGATTGTAAATTGTCGTTAATTCAGTTTTGAGTGACTGAACTATTCTTCATACCTACTGTTGTTAAATAAAAAAGGAGGATTATATGGGCTTTATATGGTATATCATTATTGGTATTGTGGCTGGATTCCTCGCAGGTAAAATAATGCGCGGCGGAGGTTTTGGTCTTGTTATAAATTTATTACTTGGTATTCTTGGAGGTGTACTGGGCGGTTGGGTGTTTGCCCTTTTCGGACTGGCAGCTTCAGGACTGATCGGAAGTTTGATAACTTCCACCGTAGGAGCTATCCTTGTATTGTGGATTGCTTCTTTATTCTCGAAATCTAAATAGATATTTATATAATTTATTTTTAATCCTAAAAACAGAACTTGATTATGGAATGTAGACATGGAAATTTCTGGATTGGACTCGGAATTGGGTCAATCCTTGGCGCAGTAGCTTATCGTCTTTCACGTACAGCAAAAGCAAAACAATTAGAAAGTGAAATTTATAATGCTATCCATCGCATAGGTCGTGATGCTGAAATAGCTGCTGCTCATGCTGAAAGAAAAGCAGTGGATCTTGGACTTAAAGCAGTAGAAGCCGGTGCGGAAATTGCTGATAAAGTAGCAGATGAAGCCGATAAAGTGGCTGGAAAAGCAAAAGATAAGTGGGGGAAATAAGAACTCCAAAACGGGTAATCGATTTAAATAGAATCGGTTACCTGTTTTATTTTATATACGTTTAATCTTTTATTTCTAGCCTTATCAGTCACTATTTGAATGATGTGTGCACGAACACATATTGGTGTGTCTTCTCCATTATTTTCACTTCCTTCAAGAATCAAAAGCTATTTTCCCTCTGATTTCTCATCTGATAAATGCTTTTTTCTCTATACTATCTTTACTTTTTCTTATGTTTAACAACATGTATACTTCCTGGTTGTTCTGGTTAACTAGTTGATTATTAATAATATGTTCTTTATTGTATGTTATGTGTGTGCGCACACACTATTGCTTAATTCAATAATTCATTTTACTTTTGTCGATGAAAAACAAGATACTTATCAATAAATGGATAAAGAGTTTTCAAATATTCGGATTGTAGACATTGCTAAGATGGCAGGTGTCTCTGTTGGCACGGTAGATCGTGTAATCCATAATCGTGGTAGGGTATCTGAAGAAAATAGGAAAAAGGTACAGGCGATTCTGGAGATGGTACATTACCAGCCCAATCTGATGGCACGTTCATTGGCGGCCTCCAAAAAGCAATATCATCTTCTAGCGATTACTCCTTCTTTTGTTCAGGGAGAGTATTGGGAAGCTATTTCGGAAGGTATAGATAAAGCAGCGTCGGAAATGGAATCGTATAACATCACCATTACCAAACTCTTTTTCGATCAATATAATAACAAGACTTTTGATGATATCATCCGTAATCTGCTGAATGAGAAAGTAGATGGTGTATTGATTGCGACTTTGTTTACGGATTCTGTTATCCGGCTTTCGCAGGAACTTGACAGGAATGAAATACCTTATGTGTATGTTGACTCCAACATTGGAGGGCAACATCAACTGGCTTATTTCGGAACGGAGTCTTATGATGCCGGAGTGATTGCTGCCAGATTGTTGATGGACCGGCTTTCTTCGTCTTCCGATATATTGATGGCGCGAATTATTCATAGTGGGAAGAATGACTCTAATCAGGGAAAGAACAGGCGGGAAGGTTTCTGCCATTATCTCACGCAAACAGGATTCAATGGAAATCTGCATGAAGTGGAGCTGAAAATAAATGATTCAGTGTATAACTTCATGAAACTGGATGAAATATTTGAAGCTAATCCAAATATAAATGGGGCTGTTATCTTCAATTCAACTTGTTATATTTTAGGGAATTACCTGAAAGCGAGAGGAATGCAGTCTGTTAAACTGGTTGGTTATGACCTTATCGGGAGAAATACACAGTTGCTTTCCGAAGGTGTCATAACCGCATTGATTGCGCAGCGTCCGGAGCGTCAGGGATATGATGGTATTAAATCATTGTGTAATCATCTGTTGTTCAAACAGGGTAGTGAGAAGGTTAATTTGATGCCTATCGATATTCTTCTCAAAGAGAATCTGAAATATTATCTGAACAATAAATTATAAACATATAAATTTGTAAGAACCATGAATGAATTATTTAACGTAAAAGGCAAAGTAGTTGTTATCACCGGTGGAGCTGGTATTTTAGGTAAAGGTATTGCTGCGTATCTCGCAAAGGAAGGTGCAAAAGTAGTTGTGCTCGACAGAAGTGAAGAAGCAGGAAAAGCATTGGTAGACAGTATCAAAGCCGAAGGAAATGAAGCCATGTTCCTTTACACGGATGTGATGGATAAAGAAGTGTTGGAAGGCAACAAAGTGGAAATCATGAAGGCTTATGGCCGTATTGATGTATTGTTGAACGCTGCCGGAGGTAACATGGCAGGTGCAACTATTGCTCCGGATAAAACTTTTTTCGATTTACAGATTGACGCATTCAAGAAAGTAGTGGATTTGAACCTTTTCGGTACAGTATTGCCTACGATGGTATTTGCTGAAATTATGGTGGAACAGAAGAAAGGTTCTATTGTAAACTTTTGCTCTGAATCAGCTCTTCGTCCATTGACTCGTGTCGTGGGTTATGGTGCAGCTAAAGCAGCTATTGCTAACTTTACTAAATATATGGCTGGTGAACTGGCTTTGAAATTCGGTAACGGTCTGCGTGTAAATGCCATCGCTCCGGGATTTTTCCTGACCGATCAGAACCGTGCGTTATTGACTAATCCGGATGGTTCTCTGACTGACCGTTCAAAGACCATTCTTGCTCATACTCCATTCAACCGTTTCGGTGAACCGGAAGACCTTTATGGAACAATCCATTATTTGATTAGCGATGCTTCTAACTTCGTAACAGGTACAGTAGCTGTTATCGACGGTGGATTTGATGCATTCTCTATCTAATATTGGGATGATATCATTCTGTTTTTAATCATAATTAGTAACTTGTAATCAGGAAAGAATAATATGTATTTATGTGAACAAACTTGGCGCTGGTATGGTCCTAATGACCCGGTTAGCTTGTGGGATATTAAGCAGGCAGGCGCTACTGGTATAGTAAATGCTCTTCATCACATTCCAAATGGTGAAGTGTGGACAGTAGAAGAGATCATGAAGCGTAAGCAAATGATTGAAGAAGTGGGTCTGACATGGTCTGTGGTAGAAAGTGTACCTGTACACGAGCATATCAAAACACAGACGGGCGACTTTATGAAATACATCGAAAACTATAAGGAAAGTATCCGTAATCTGGCGAAGTGTGGCGTGATGGTAGTTACTTATAACTTCATGCCTGTATTGGACTGGACCCGCACAGATCTTGCCTATACAATGCCGGACGGCTCTAAAGCACTCCGCTTTGAAAAAGCAGCTTTTGTAGCTTTCGATCTTTTCATCTTGAAACGTCCGAATGCTGAAAAAGACTATACTCCGGAAGAAATAGCTAAAGCGAAAGCTCGTTTTGAGCAGATGAGCGAAGACGACAAGAAATTGTTGGTTCGTAATATGATTGCCGGACTTCCGGGTTCGGAAGAAAGTTTCACGGTAGAACAATTTCAGCAAGCATTAGATCGTTATGACGATATTGATGCAGAGAAGCTTCGTTCCAACCTGATTTTTTTCTTAAAAGAAATTGCTCCTGTTGCCGATGAAGTAGGAGTGAAACTGGTGATTCATCCGGATGATCCTCCTTATACCATCTTAGGTTTGCCTCGTATTTTGAGTACGGAAGAGGATTTCAAGAAATTGATTGAAGCCGTACCTAACGAATCTAATGGCCTCTGCTTGTGTACAGGCTCTTTTGGTGTGCGTGCCGACAATGATCTTGCAGGTATGATGGAGCGTTTTGGCGACCGTGTGAACTTCGTACACTTGCGCAGTACACAACGTGACGAGGAAGGAAACTTCTACGAAGCTAATCACTTGGAAGGAAATGTAGACATGTACAACGTAATGAAGAGCCTTATTCTTCTACAACAGCGTCGTAAATGCTCTATCGCTATGCGTCCCGACCACGGACATCAAATGATTGATGACTTGAAAAAGAAAACGAATCCGGGATATTCTTGCCTGGGCCGTCTTCGCGGATTGGCTGAACTTCGCGGCTTGGAAATGGGTATTGCAAAATCTATCCTCTAATCGAAGTACATAGTTAGCACTTTATTATCAAACACTACGGCTATTATTGATTGAAATAATAGTTGTAGTGTTTTTCATTTGCTCTTTTTCACTGGTTGAGGAATAAGTGAAGCGAATAAATCTCCAACATGTATATCTTTATCAGCTTTCTTTGTTTTTCTTGCTTTTTTCGGTTCGGGAATAATAAGTAAAGCTATTTGTGCGCAAGCCTCTGCATCTGCCAGTGCGTGGTGGTGATTCTCTAAATGATATCCGCATCGTTCTGCTACCGTATGCAACTGATGATTGGGCAAATCTTTTCCAAAGACTTTCCTCGAAGTACGGCAAGTACAATAAAACTTATAATCAGGATAAGTCATGTCATATAATTCGTGAACCGCCCGGAGACAACCTTCATCAAAAGGACTGTTGTGCGCTACAAGTGGCAGACCGTCTATCAATGGTTTGATTTCCGCCCATACTTCCGGAAATTCGTCGGCTTCCATCGTGTCGTCGTAAGTTAAGCCATGAACAGCTGTGGTCCATTGCGTATAATAATTGGGGCGGGGACGGATCAGACGATAGATTTTATTCGTTATTTTTCCTTCCCTTACGATGACAACCCCAACACTGCATACGCTGGTACGTTTGCCGTTGGCTGTTTCAAAGTCGATAGCTGCAAAGTTTATCATCGTTTCTATTATTTTTTCGGATACAAATATAGCATAAAAAATGAGGTTGGAGAAAATATAGTAACAGGATTGGCAAATAGAAACCTTTTACTAAAAATTGAATTAAAATGGACTTTGGGGAAACATTTCCAATAAAAAACTCTTCTTTTAAAGAATTTACACTATTTTTGTTCGACATAAACCAAAGGCATGGACAGAATGGAAAATCCGGGACCATTTGCCCCCTCCTGTCCAAATCAAATTGATCCCCTGAATCCAATCTAAATTGATCCCTTTTGTCCAGCTGAAAGTGACCCCTTCAAATTGAACGTGGATATACTGGTGATGTTCCGCTTCCGGATATCACAACGAAAGAAAAGGCGCAGCAATATATCGGTTTGGATATGGCTGCCGAAAAGGTAGGCAAAGATAAATTTCTCGAAGAGATTGTCCCTGAATGGCTTCAAAAGGCAAAGGCAAACGGACGCATCGTTGATTAGAATTTATTTTCGCTATATTTGCGTACAAAATAGATCCATGTATACAGAATATCAGCCTTCTCATTTACTTGTTCCCTACATTGATAGCTATTGGGAGTTTAAGGGCAATCCGGATTATGGTATGCGCATCCATATTCTGCCGGATGGTTGTACCGATTTTATATTTACGCTGGGAGAGGTGGCTAATGCTGTTGAAGAAGGGAGTCTGATTATGCAACCCTATCGTTCCTATTTTGTAGGACCTATGACAAAATATTCGGAACTCGTCACTTATACAGAATCGATTCACATGTTTGGCGTTCGTTTTTTACCTTGTGGTATGTCTTGCTTTACAAACCTGCCTCTGCACGAATTTGTGAATAGCAGAGTCAGTACTAATGAGATGAAGGCTGTTTTTGATGACACTTTTATTGAAAAATTAGGTGAGCAGAAGCATGTCACAGATCGAATACGAGTAGTGGAAGAATATTTGCTGGCATATTTGGCGCGTCATTATCAGCCTGCCGATTCTCATGTCGCTATGGCAGTGAACATGATTAATCATTCCAAAGGAAAACGTTCTGTTCGCAGCTTGATGGATGATGTCTGTTTGTGTCAGCGTCATTTTGAGAGAAAGTTCAAGCATTATACCGGATTTACTCCTAAAGAATACAGCCGTATTGTTAAATTTAAGAATGCTGTGGAATTGTTGAGAACCACAACATCAGCCAATCTGTTGACTACGGCAGTTGATGCAGGATACTATGATTTAGCGCATTTTTCAAAAGAGATTAAGTCGATGTCCGGCAATACTCCTGCGTCTTTTCTTTCCCTAACCGTTCCGGAAGAAACCACACTTACTTATATCGAACCACAAAGATAGATTAGGTAAAAGTCGCTTTTTTACAATAGAATGGGAAGATATGCCGTTACCTTTGCAAGATTAATAAAAACCAATCAGCTTATGACCACAAAAACAATGAAAGAGAAAGCAACAGAATTGTTGCAGAGATGTGAAGTAGTTACCCTTGCTTCTGTGAATAAAGAAGGTTATCCCCGCCCTGTACCGATGAGCAAAATCCTGACAGAAGGAATTTCCACTATCTGGATGTCTACCGGAGCAGATTCACTAAAAACAATTGATTTCTTATCGAATCCGAAAGCAGGATTATGCTTTCAGGATAAAGGAGACAGCGTGGCGTTAACGGGGAAAGTGGAAGTTGTAACTGACGAAAAGATGAAGCAGGAACTTTGGCAGGACTGGTTTATCAATCATTTTCCCGGTGGCCCCACTGATCCCGGTTATGTCTTGTTGAAATTTGAATCGAATCATGCAACTTATTGGATTGAAGGAACATTTATCCATAAGAAACTCGACTAATTCTACTCGGAAAGATAGTGAAATAGTGAATTTTACGAGGCTGTTCGAGAACAGCCTCGTAATTCATTTAGAATTCAAATTTTTCCAATTTCATTTCAGCCAATTTCTGAATGATACCTACATATTGAGCGAAATGGGGAGATTTTTCGTGTGCTGCCAATACTTCGGCATTCTGCCAAGTTTCGCAAATCATGAAAACGTCAGGACGCGTGCTGCTTTCGAAAGTATCATAAGCAATGCATCCTTCTTCTTTTAAAGAACAGGCAGTCAGTTCTTTTGCCGCTTTTATCGCTTCTTCGCGGTTGGATTCGTTTACACGAACAAAAACATTTAATCTGATCATAGTCTTTTTTATTTATATAATTAAAAGAATTGCTTTCTCACAGTATCTGTGAAAAGTCGGAGGCAAAGATACTATTTTTCTATACTTCTGGTGAGTTTATTTCAAAAATTCATATAAACTTCATGTCATCCTAAAAAAACAATTATATTTGCATCTGAATTCTAAAAGCAATGATTTTGGGCACAATTCTTAAATTTGTTATAGCTTAATATTAGCCTCATAAACCACAGGCTAATTTCTTTCGTTTGAGTAGTTCTATACTTGAACAGGTTTTTCATTTTATCATTTTTATTATTCACTGCATCGTTTTTCAAAACTGATGCAATTAAGGTATTCAGGCTTTTAGTCCGGTTCATGGTAATCAGATGGGAGTGGTGGGTGCGTTGAGAATGAATGGAAAATTTCGTAAGAAATAGTAAGCTGAACATAGAAGAAGAAATAAAAAGGATTGAGCTGCAGCCGGTTGATCCTTTGGATAGAATCAGGCAGATCATTGGTGTCGTACAGGTTTCGCTGACTTCGCTGAAAACAACTGTTGTCGGATATCAGTTTCGAAGTGCTGAAGAAGAGATTCTTTTCTTTAAAGTCTCGAAACCGCAGATTTCCGGTCTGTTGATGTTTTATGTCCGTTTGTATCAGATTGAAAAGAATCGTATCGACAAATCTCTGTCATCCCAATGCAGATATCTGAAGATTGAATTGGAGAACCTGCAAAAATCATTTTTGAATAATGACTTTTATGAATATTACCGTGCCGGTCGAACAGAGCTTGATAACCGCTATTTTATTCGGGAGAATTATGATATTCTTTCTGATATACATTGTCATCTACTGGATAGAGATATTTCTTTTACCACCTTGCATGATTCGAGTGTTGCAGAAATTCTGGCGAATAATCGCTTGATAGAATATGTGTCGGAGGAAATAGAGCAGCTGACAGAGAAACTTCATCTTAAATTCACTTCCATTGTAGACAGTAAACTGTTGCAATGGACGGACAGTAAAGTTGCTTTGGTTGAGTTTATCTACGCCTTGTATGCAGGTAAATGCTTTAGTAATGGAAATACGAGTTTGAAAGACATTGCTTTTTGTTGCGAAACACTGTTTAATATCGAGATAGGTGATTTTTATCGTATATTCTTGGAAATCAGGAATAGAAAGAAAAGCAGAACCCAATTTCTGGATAAGTTGAAAGAACAGATTATAAAGATGATGGATGAGCTTGACAGATAAATTTCAGGGCGTCTTGTGACATCTTGTGAATTATACAAATGGCTATTATCCAACTTTGCGGAGAAATATAATTGATTCACAAAGAAAGATAATCGCTTTTGTATAGTTATGGAAACAACATTTACATGGGAGATAAGGGTGAAGAATTGCCCCTTATTAATTAAGAAATGCAGTCACTGTGATAGTGACCGCTTTTATTGCAGTGATAAGTTCAGGATGAATGCACAGAAGAAAAACATTGATGTCTGGCTGATTTATAGATGTGTGAAATGTGATAACACTTGTAATATGACTCTGTTGTCACGAACTAAACCCGACTTGATTGATAAAAAGCTCTTTCACAGCTTTTCTATGAATGACAGGGAAGTTGCCTGGCAATATGCCTTTTCTGCCGGAGTGGCAAGTAGGAATAATCTTCAATTAGATTATGACAGTGTTGAATATGAGGTGATAAATACCGTCTCTTTAGAAGACATCCTGAATATGAGTAGTGAGATCATAAGTATCCAAGTCAAGTGTGATTTCGACTTGAGCCTTAAATTATCCTCATTGATAAAAAGATGTCTGCCTCTTTCCAGTACCCGCTTGAAGCTGCTGTTTGAAAAAGGGTATATTTCTTTACTTTCCGGCAAAACATCTTCCAAGTGTAAGGTAAAGAATGGCGATACTATTTTGATGGATCGAAAAAGCCTGATTGATTTCTTGGGATAAAATCGGTTTTACAGTTTTTTTTAATAGCTTTGTGAAATGATAATTCGCATTCTGTAAAAGAGGTTGTACTATTAAGATGGAAGATATGAAAAAGGTATGTTTATTAGCTTTTGTTTTGTTTACTTGGAGTATCGTTGTGAATGCACAGGAAAGTGATGGACGATACGTTGAAGTGACCGGTTCTTCTGAAATAGAAGTCGTTCCGGATGAGATTCATTTTCTGGTTCAGATTAAGGAGTATTGGCAAGAAGAATACACCGGTAAATCAAAAAAAGAAGAAGATTTTCATACGAAAGTGCCATTGGCAATGATAGAGAAAGATTTGCGTAAAAGTTTGCGCAAAATAGGAATAACGGATGATGCTATCCGCACACAGGAAATAGGAGATTATTGGCGTCAGAGAGGAAAGGAGTTTCTGATAGGTAAGCAATTGGATATCCGGCTTACGGATTTTGAGCAGATTAACTCTATTATTCGTTCAGTCAATACGTGGGGAATTGAGTCCATGCGCATCGGAGAACTCAAACATAAGGATTTGCCAATGTATCGGAAACAAGGTAAGATTGAAGCACTGAAGGCTGCCCGTGAGAAAGCATCTTATCTGGTGGAAGCGATGGGGCAGCAGTTGGGTGAAGTGATTCGTATCATCGAACCTGCCGATAATAACATAAGCCGTTATCTTCCTTTCGAAGCGCAGAGCAATGTAAGCATGGGTGCGGCAGCTACCGAGCAGTACCGGGTTATCAAGCTACGGTATGAAATGACGGCTCGTTTTGCCATTAAATAAAAATAGTCTATCTTTGTCGCATGACAAGAAATAATAAATCGGATTTGGTTTAGTAAACAATCTGTGTTTCTGATACAGATTGTCTTTTCGTTTGCTCTCGGATGATTCCTTCCGGGAGTACTCTTTATGTCTTTATAATTTCAATTTTTAACTTGCGTACAAGGGTGCTAAAAGTATCGTGGTGCTTTGTAACGTGTACGCTGTATACATTAAGATCATGAATAACGAAAATCAAACAATTCACAAATTCGACTTTAATTTAAACTGGTATGGCTGGAATGATAAACTAAGCCAACTAAAACAAGAATCACTCTACAGCACTCTTCCTCATGGACGTATATCCATAGTACATCGTACCTGCTACGAGGTCGTTTCCGAAAACGGATTGTTTCAGTGTGAACTCACGGGAAACATGATGTATGGGAAATCTGATGCTGAATTACCCTGTACGGGTGATTGGGTGCTTTTTCAACCATTTGATGAGAATAAAGGGATTATTGTCGATATGCTACCTCGTGAGCGGACATTGTATCGCAAGAAAAGCGGTACAGTTGCCGATAAGCAGGCCATTGCTTCTTACGTCGATAAAGCATTTATTGTGCAGAGCCTTGACGATAATTTCAATGTCCGCAGAGTAGAACGTTTTATGGTTCAGGTATTAGAAGAAAACATCAAGCCTGTATTGGTACTTAATAAATCCGATTTAGATTTTGACAGGCAGAGTGTTGAAGAACAAATAAATCATATCTCCAATCAGATACCCGTATTTTTTACGAGCATTCATCAACCCCAAACGATTCTCCGGTTGCGGGAATCCATATCAGAGGGAGAAACTGTTGTGTTTGTCGGTTCTTCGGGTATCGGGAAAAGTTCTCTGGTAAATGCACTCTGTGAAAAATCTGTGTTGCTTACCTCCGATATAAGCCTGTCCACAGGAAAAGGCCGGCATACATCAACCCGTCGGGAAATGGTATTGATGAATGATTCGGGTGTTTTAATCGATACTCCGGGTGTGCGTGAATTTGGCTTGGTTATCGACAATCCAGACTCACTGGCCGAAGTACTTGAAATCTCTGACTATGCAGAATCGTGCCGTTTCAAAGATTGCAAGCATATCAACGAACCGGGTTGTGCTGTTTTAGAAGCAGTCAATAGCGGTGTGTTAGATTATAAAGTTTATGCAAGCTATCTGAAACTTCGCCGGGAAGCGTGGCACTTTTCAGCTTCCGAACATGAGAAACGTAAAAAGGAGAAGTCCTTTACAAAACTTGTAGAAGAAGTAAAGAATCGTAAGGCAAATCGCTGATTTCTATTTAAACGATGCAGGTATTGGAATTTATTTTTTTCTTTAAAAGAGCAAAAAAGTTTTAGTTGCGCAAAAAGGCTACGCACCACTGCATCTATCTTTGTCGAAGAAACAAGAAAACAGGTCAAGTACGGGTTACTTCCATACATCCTGTTAAGATATTGACTCATACGATTATCTGTTTTCCTGTTTCGTAAAGGGGCAGTAGCTCAGTGGGTAGAGCATCATACATAATCTTGAGATTATCCTGATGAAAAAGGTCAATTAAGATTTACTTCTATCCTGTGACGGTCGTCGGTTCGACTCCGGCCTGCTCCACAAAAATAAATATAGAGGTAGGACAGCAGCTTCGGGATTATCTGAAATGAGGTCAACCGGGGCTTACTTCTTAACGGTGGATAACGCTGGTTCGAATCCGGCCTGTTCTACCTCTTTTTATCAACTAAGGTCAAGGAAGACTTACTTCAAAACCGCAGGAATGCTCCATTGATTCACAGTCTTCCGATTACCTTACTTAAAAAAACAAAGTTATGAATAAAGATTTGTTGAAAGTGTCTATCAGGCAGAATGCAATCTATTTGCCTTTGATAGAAGAAGAGAAAAAGCAGGAAGAGTTGACTTCGACTACCATTGCATTGGTAGCCCAACTCCGTAAAGTAGGATATAGCTTGTCCGAAGAACTGCTGCATGCCATTAATCAGTTATATCCGGCTCAACAGATGATGATTCTTCAGGTGATGAAAGAAGCATTGGGCGTGACGCTAAACTGGTCTCCATTGGTGAAAGGGTGGGATGTACCTACCGGAGAAACGCGCTTGGATCATCTGGTTACATGGATCGCTAACCTGTTTAATAGCCAGAAAGGCCTTAAACTACCTTGCGGACACGTGATCCCTGATAATACATTTCCTATGGAACGATACAACGGTTGCCCGTTCTGCGGAACTCCGTTCCAAACGGCTACTACGGAATACTTCGGACAGGGAAGTAAATTGAAAGTGCTGGAACTTTGGCAGGACAAGGAGCTGAATGCTTTTTTCTGTGACTTGCTTGAATCGCGTACAGCTCTTGATGCCACACAAGCGGATAGCTTGAAAATAATGCTTGGCGAACTTCCGTTACCGGCAGTCGAAATCAAAATGAAGGAGACATTGATGTTGGTGATAGATACATTGGTGGAACAGGATAGAGCGCAGGAAGCGCAAATCTATTTCTCTACTCCGAATGATATATTGCGTTATCTGTGGTATAAGAAAACCGGATTCCTGCAAATCATAGAGCCTAAGACTATTATCCGTAAAACAGGTAGAAACAACACACATATATGTGGAGTTTTGGATAAAAGTCGTTCGGCAGCTCAAGCGAAGCGTGAGGAGTTGAAGTTGAAATATACGCGTCGTGAATGTAAAATGGTAGCTCTTTGGTTGAACAACCTGACAATGGCTCCGGAGAAGGCTTGCGAAATCATGCATCCGAAAAGAGAGATGTGGGTACGTATGATACGTGCGTTGCGTCTGGCGGAATATGCCCGTAAGCCGGAATTCGGAAATTTGAAGGAATTGATGGATATATTCTACCGCGAGGCATATACCGTTTGGCAGGGAGAAGTGGAGCGCAACCGTTTGAAGGCGGATGCGGAACAGACATTTGCTTTGTTAAAGCAGCGACCGGGTATGTTTGCACGTTCTTTATTTGCGAATATGCTTTGGTTCGGAGCGGAAGAGACGTTGGCTGCATTTAAAGAAGTGGTTCATTTGTTGCCGGCACGTTTGGTAGTTACTTTGGGTATGTATGCGGAGAGCTACTTTGAACCGGGACATAAGAGAATGGTGAAACCTTTAGGGGGGAATGCTCTTTTGATAGAACCACATTATTTGGTGGGTCTGTATATGGAGGATCAGCTAAAAGCGATGGTGAAGGATGTACAGGATTTGTGTAAGGAAGTCGTAGCTGCCCGTTTCGCCAGTGCAACTGTCGAAAGTGAAAACAAAAGTATGTATATTGACCCTATGTTGTTCCATATTCCGTTGGCTATCGGCGATCGTAGCGAAACAATTCAGGATACTTCCTGTGCTTTGCAGGGAACGCGTTTCCCGGTAGAGGGGGATAAAGTGCGATTGTTTATGCAGTGGGGAAAAGGGCTTCCGGCACAGCATCTTGACATGGACTTGAGTTGTCATATCACTTTGCCTTCCACAACAGAAGTTTGTTCCTTCTTCAACTTGCAAGCTATTGGCGCTAAACATAGCGGGGATATCCGAAGTATTCCTAATAAGAAAGGTACTGCTGAATATATCGAGCTGGATTTGAATGAACTGAACCGTGTAGGTGCGGAATATGTCGCTTTCACTTGCAATGCATATAGCAACGGGACTATCTCTCCTAATCTGGTGGTAGGTTGGATGAACTCTGCCTATCCAATGAAGATATCGGAAAGAACAGGAGTAGCTTACGATCCTTCTTGCGTACAACATCAGGTACGTATTTCCCAAAGTTTGCAGAAAGGGCTTGTTTTCGGAGTTCTGAAAGTGAAAGAACGGGAAATCGTTTGGCTGGAAATACCTTTTGGTGGACAGACGATTCTTTCTTTGGATACACAGACCATTGAAAAGTATCTGGATAAGCTGGAAGCGAAAACAACTGTTGGTGAACTGTTAGCTGTCAAAGCACAGGCACAGGGATTGAAGTTAGTTGATATTCCGGAAGCGGACGAGATATATACTCGTGAATGGGCATTGAATACTGCCGCTGTGACTAAATTACTGTTGGGTGATTAAATTCTTGGGAGGAATTGTCTTTTTCCTCCTAAGATTTAAAGGTCGTATCGCATAAAGTTATACCTTTGTATGCGATAGATTAATCGTCTGACTATAGTGTACTTTTCGTCTGACTGTAGTTTAATTTTCGTCTAACTATAGTCAGACGAAAGAGAAACTATAGTCAGACAGGGCAGACGCATTATATTTTTTACTATATTCTCCTTTGTTAT
>NZ_QTMW01000051.1:0-37849 GCF_003604005.1 Bacteroides sp. OF03-11BH
TTCAAATATTTCAAAGAACTCTTTTAGATTTTAATGGGACAACAATGATTTCAGATAAAACGAAAAAAAGTGGAAGAATATTTGCTTACTATTTATGTTTTTGTCTATCTTTGCGTCAAATTTAAGTTCCGTTACCTAAGAAGTAACACACACTTTAGTTCTGAATACTAATACTTTGCACTTTTCATCCTGCCTACACAACAGTTTTTAATGTAAGATAAATTCCCTTTATTTACCTCTGTACGTTCTTTAAGTCCAAAGCCTTTCAAATAGATTTGTGTGGTTTTTATAGATTTATGGCCCAATGATTCACTAATCATTTCAATAGGTACTCCCCGATACTTCGCTGTCGTTGCCCAAGAATGGCGAAGTGTGTAGGAAGTGACGGGAGATTGCAAATGCAAGGCTCTTGCCAAGTCCTTCAAACGATTATTGAATTGGCGGAGAGCGGACTGATATTCCCGGTACCCTCTTTCATCCAGACGCTTTTGATCGCCGCTAAGAATGTCAAACAGATAATCCGGACAATCGGGTTGTGCATCTTCCCTATTGCGAAGCTGGTTAATCATTTCCCTGGCTGTATCAAGTACTTCCACACTCATCGGGGTTTTAGTTTTGATACGGTTGTATCGCAACACATTCTGTTCCAAAGCTGATTTCTCCAGATGAGCTAAATCAGCAAACGACATTCCACAGAACTGAAACATCAGGGCAGCAATAGCTTGCGTACGACGCAAACGCTCCGACTTGGGATCCTCATACAGAAGCTTATGCAATTCGACAGCAGGCAGGGCCTTCTTCTGGCGAACATCGACACCCGTATAAACATCATGAAACAGTCGCGGCACATAAAGCGCAATGCCCGCTTCCACTCCCCGATTATAAATACTACGAAGCATACGCATATACGTAGAAATCGTGTTGGGCTTCAAGCCACACTCGTAAAGATACTGCCCGTAGCGTCGTAAACTTCCCCGGGTGACTTGCCTGAACGACACATTGAGCGTGCCGCAAAACTTGCTGAAAGAGAAGAGAGCATTCTTGTAGACATGCGCCGTAGAATAGCGTCCCTCCTTTCGCAAACGGCCGATGTAGAACTCTGCACATCGGCTAAATCCATTTTTGTTCCTCATTACATCACTAGTTATTTTATATATTATGCCATTTGGCTAGCGGCAAAAGAACGAATCTTTTTGTGTGTTCCAGATAAACTTTTTAATAAATATAGTTAAAGAGTTTTTTGCCGTTTTTATTCTATTAGTAATAAAAAAAGTCATCCGGCTTTGCCCATCATGAGGATGAAACAAAGTCGGATGACCTTCATTTTGTACGCTATTATCTTATACGTATGTTTCCAGCAATTTCACACTTCCTCCTTCGGGAGTGATAGTGACATCTTGCGTGGTAGCAGGCAACAGGATAGATTCTCCTGCACTGACAGTCAGTTCATTGCCTTCATTGTCTCTCATCTTGCAGGATCCTTCCATACAGATAAAGATCACGAATGAATCGAGTTCGGAATAGTCGCAACTGATTTCTTCAGTCATGTCATACAGAGAAGTCGTGAAGTAGGTGCAGGCAACCAGTTCTACCGGTTCGTCCTTCAGTGGTTCGTATTTAGTACGATAGTCATCCAACACTTCGTAGTTGATGGCTTCACGGGCTAAATCGGTGTGAAGTTCACGGGTTTTACCATTCGCATCTTTACGGTTGAAATCGTAGATACGATAAGTTATATCAGAAGTTTGCTGAATCTCGGCGATGAAAGAACCTGCCCCGATGCTGTGCACGCGTCCGGCAGGAAGGAAGAATACATCACCCGGATGAATTTCATATTCCTGCAATACGTCGGTAATCGTATTGTTCAACACGCGTTCTTTATATTCTTTCGGGGTAATCTGTTCAGAGAATCCTGAACGCAATTTAGCTCCTTTGTCGGCATCTACCACATACCACATCTCGGTTTTTCCCATTGAATTGTGGCGTTTCTTCGCCAACTCATCTGTTGGGTGTACCTGGATTGACAAATCCTGTTTGGCGTCGATGAACTTAATGAGCAGTGGGAATTTATTGCCGAAACGGGCATAATTCGCTTCACCAACCAGTTCCTCACGATACTTTCTTACCATATCGGCCAAGGTTAAACCTTTATCCGGGCCATTAGCCACTACGGATTCATTGTTCTCAACACCGGAAATCTCCCAGCTTTCTCCTACTCCTTTCAAGTCTGAATTCAAATGCTTGAACGGAATAATTTTGTCGCCCCCCCAAAGCGTCTGCTTCAGAATAGGTTCGAATTTTAATGGATACATTTTTGTTTTTCTTGTTATAAACTTAGATTAAATTCGCTCGGATTGTTACAATCCGGGAACAAACATACAAAAAATAGTTCAGTTTTTAAGAAAAGGAGGATGAAAATTCATTTAAGAAATCATCTTTTGTCCTTGCATCCAAAGAAGATGAAGTAATAAAGCTAAACTTTCCTAAAGCACCTGTCATATTTAGTCGGAATAATTTGTGAGTAAGAAAGAATTTCCCTTTATTTGCAGGAAATTTTTAATAATACCAGACATGAATAACACATTCCCAACAGAAGGGAATCTATCAGGGCTCAGCCGGAAAGATTTCCAAAAGGATATAAATGATAAGAAAACTGATTTATTTATCCTCAAAAACACAAAGGGAATGGAAGTAGCTGTAACCAATTACGGATGCGCCATTCTTTCTATCATGGTACCGGACAAAAACGGTAAGTATGCTAATGTAATCCTCGGACACGACAGCATCGACCACGTCATCAACAGCCCGGAACCTTTCCTAAGCACTACTATCGGACGCTACGGCAACCGTATCGCGAAAGGAAAATTCACCTTGTTCGGCGAAGAACATGAACTCACGATTAACAACGGACCTAACTCTCTGCATGGTGGACCTACCGGTTTCCACGCCCGTGTTTGGGATGCTGTCCAGATTGATGAGAGCACAGTGCAATTCAACTATGTTTCTGCTGACGGCGAAGAGGGATTCCCCGGCAATCTGGAAGTGGAAATGACTTACCGCCTGGAAAATGAAGTAAATGCACTGACTATCGAATACCGCGCTACCACCGACAAAGCTACAGTCGTTAACTTGACTAACCACGGTTTCTTCAACCTCGCCGGTATTTCCAACCCTACTCCTACCGTTAACAACCACATCGTTACGATCAACGCTGATTTCTATACGCCTATCGACGAAGTTTCTATCCCTACCGGTGAAATTGCCAAAGTAGAAGGTACTCCGATGGATTTCCGTGCTCCGCACACTGTAGGCGAACGTATCGACGACAAATTCCAGCAACTGATTTTCGGTGCAGGATATGACCACTGTTATGTACTGAACAAGATGGAAAGCGGTTCGCTCGACCTGGCTGCCACTTGCAAGGACCCGGAAAGCGGACGTATCATGGAAGTATATACCACCGAAGCGGGTGTACAACTCTATACGGGCAACTGGCTCAATGGATTTGAAGGTGCACACGGAGCTACATTCCCTGCCAGAAGCGCTATCTGCTTTGAAGCACAGTGTTTCCCGGATACTCCGAACAAACCTCATTTCCCATCGGCTACTTTGCTGCCGGGTGATGAATACCAACAGATCACTGTCTACAAATTTACGGTAGAAGAATAAGATTTGAAAAATAACTAACCTAATTTTATAAACTAACATTTTTTTTGAACCATGACACAAGAAAAAAAGAACGGTAAAATCATTGCAATCATTACGATGATTTTCCTTTTCGGTATGATTTCATTTGTTACCAACCTCGCTGCTCCTATGGGTATCGTGTTGAAAAACCAGTTCGACGTATCAAACGCGTTAGGTATGCTGGGAAATTTCGGAAACTTTATTGCTTATGCAGTAATGGGTATTCCGAGCGGTATCCTGTTGCAACGCGTGGGCTATAAGAAAACAGCACTTATCGCAGTAGCTATCGGTTTCATTGGCGTAGGTATCCAATTCTTATCCGGTCATTCCAGCCCGGAAATGGCATTTGCCGTTTATTTGATTGGTGCATTCGTAGCTGGTTTCTCCATGTGTTTGCTTAACACAGTTGTAAACCCGATGTTGAACAAACTGGGTGGTGAAGGTAACAAAGGTAACCAGCTTATCCAGGTAGGTGGATCTTTCAACTCTGTAATGGCTACCATTACTCCGATGTTTGTAGGTATCCTGATCGCCGGTTCTATCGAAAAAGCAACTATTTCACAGATATTTCCTGTGATGTACACTGCTATGGCTGTGTTCGCTTTTGCTTTCTTCGTACTTCTGTTTGTACAAATCCCCGAACCTAACGCCAATGCCGCAACAGAACCTATCGGCAAATTGATGAAGGGTGCTTTAAAGTTCCGTCATTTCATCTTGGGAGCTATCGCAATTTTTGTATATGTAGGTATTGAAGTAGGTGTACCGGGTACTTTGAATCTATTCCTGACAGACCCTGTAGAAAAAGGCGGAGCAGGTATCGCTTCTACGATTTCAGGTTTCGTGGTAGGAACTTATTGGTTCTTAATGTTGATCGGCCGTCTGGCCGGCGCATCACTCGGTGCTAAAATTTCCAGTAAAGCGATGCTTACGTTTACATCTGCACTGGGTTTGATTTTAGTATTCCTTGCTATCTTCTCTTCTACCGGAACATTGGTTAACCTGCCTGTACTTCAACAGAGTGCTACCGGCGGTTTGTCATTCGGTTTTGCAGAAGTACCTATCAACGCTATGTATTTGGTATTAGTAGGTCTTTGTACTTCTATCATGTGGGGTGGTATTTTCAACCTTGCAGTAGAAGGATTAGGAAAATATTTGGCTGCTGCTTCCGGTCTGTTTATGGTATTGGTTTGTGGTGGAGGTATCCTGCCCGTTATCCAGGGTTGGGTGGCTGACATCGCTGGTTTCATGCCTAGCTACTGGGTTATCATCGCGGCACTTGCTTACCTGTTGTTCTACGGCCTGGTAGGTTGCAAGAATGTAAATAAGGATATTCCTGTGGAATAATCACCATAGAATAGAATTCAATTTATTCACCTTTAAAATATATAAATATCATGGATACAGAATACGTAAGAAGTCGATTCATTAAACACTTTGACGGAACTACTGGATTTTTATATGCTTCTCCGGGCCGTATCAACCTGATCGGTGAACACACTGACTACAATGGTGGATTCGTATTTCCGGGAGCCGTAGACAAAGGCATGATTGCTGAAATCAAACCGAACGGTACTGACAAGGTTAGAGCTTACTCTATCGACTTGAAAGACTATGTAGAATTTGGCCTGAACGAAGAGGATGCTCCACGTGCCAGCTGGGCAAGATATATTTTCGGTGTATGCCGTGAAATGATTAAACGTGGCGTTGACGTGAAGGGATTCAATACTGCTTTCGCAGGTGATGTGCCTCTGGGTGCAGGTATGTCTTCTTCTGCCGCTTTGGAAAGTACGTATGCTTTCGCACTGAACGAACTGTTCGGTGAAAACAAAATAGATAAATTTGAATTGGCTAAAGTTGGCCAGGCTACAGAACATAATTACTGTGGTGTGAACTGCGGTATTATGGACCAGTTTGCTTCCGTATTCGGTAAAGCTGGTAGCTTGATCCGTCTGGATTGCCGTTCACTGGAGTATCAGTATTTCCCATTCCATCCGGAAGGTTATCGTCTGGTTCTGATGGATTCAGTTGTGAAACACGAATTGGCTTCTTCTGCTTATAACAAGCGTCGCCAAAGCTGTGAAGCTGCTGTTGCCGCTATCCAGAAAAAACATCCGCACGTAGAATTCCTGCGCGACTGTACAATGGCTATGCTAGAAGAAGCGAAAGCTGATATCAGCGCTGAAGACTATATGCGTGCAGAATATGTAATCGAAGAAATCCAACGTGTACTCGATGTTTGCGAGGCATTGGAAAAGGATGATTACGAAACTGTAGGTAAGAAGATGTACGAAACTCATCACGGCATGAGCAAGTTGTACGAAGTAAGCTGCGAAGAACTCGACTTCCTGAATGACTGCGCTAAAGAGTACGGTGTAACCGGTTCACGCGTTATGGGTGGCGGCTTCGGTGGTTGTACTATCAACCTTGTTAAGGATGAGTTGTACGATAACTTCGTTGAAAAAACAAAAGCTGCTTTCAAAGCTAAATTCGGCAGAAGCCCGAAAGTGTATGACGTAGTAATCGGTGACGGTTCTCGTAGACTGGAATAAGAATTTATTCGAAATTAAATAAATAAGAAGGGCGGCTTCCGTGATGGAAGCCGCCCTTACTTTTTACACGGCATAATAACACACAACCTCAACTCTACTCTCTTAAAATGAGAATTTCTCTCATTTTAAGAGAATTATCTAAAACTATTCGTATCTTTGTCATGTTCTATAGAATAGACAACTTAATATAAAAACAATATGATAATCAATTTTACAGTAGGCAACTATCGTTCGTTCAAAGACAAAAAGGTTTTGAGCATGGAAGCTACCGCTATTAAGGAATTGAATGAATCTGTTATAGAGAAAGAAGGATATAGACTACTTCCATCAGCTGTTATTTATGGAGCTAACTCAAGTGGAAAAAGTAATTTATTGAAGGCAATTGGTAGATTTAAAAAGATTATCAATTCTTCTTCTAAATTAAACTCTACAGACAAATTAAAAATTTCCCCTTTCTTATTAAATCAAGAAACAGCCAAAGAACCATCATTTTTTGAAATTGAACTATTACTAGATAACGTAGCATATAGATATGGTTTCACAGCAAATAATCAAAAAGTTTATGAAGAATGGCTATATACAAAAGAGGGAAAAGCGAAAAAGGAAAAATGCTTATTTGTTCGTACGGAAGAAGGAATCGGAATAGCTGACGATTATAATGAAGGTAAAGGTTTAGAAGAAAAGGTACGTGACAATGGACTATTTTTATCGACAATTGATTCTTTTAATGGTGAAATTGCAAAAAAAATCATTTACAAAATTGATAATTTTTGGATAATATCAGGCATTAACCATGAATCTTGGTCTGGATTTACAAATGATATGTGTAATATTGAAAATCCGGATCTTAGCTTTCAACAAGAGATTCAAGACTTCTTGAAATCTATGAATGTAGGGTTTAACAGATTTGAACTTCCTGAAGATGAAAAGTTGGCTAAAGAAATCAAAGCATACACCATACATAATTTGTATAATGAACAGGGAGAAGTCATTGGAGAAACCTGCTTCTCCATGAAAGAACATGAGTCATCGGGTACTAACAAACTATTCGATTTGGCCGCCTTAGTTATTAGTCAATTGATGTTAGGGGATCTACTGGTTGTAGACGAACTCGATTCGAAGCTTCACCCACTGCTAACTCAACATATTATTAAACTTTTTAATAACCCCAAAACAAATCCCAAGGGAGCTCAATTAATATTTGCTACCCACGACACTAATTTACTGAATGTAAAGACATTCCGTAGGGATCAGATTTGGTTTACGGAAAAAGATCATTCGGAAGCTACCGACCTCTATTCATTAGCAGAATTCAGAGAACCGGAAGGAAACAAAATTCGGAAAGACCGTAGTTTTGAAAAAGATTATATCAACGGACGTTATGGCGCAATTCCATATATTAAAGATTAATACACAATGAGTAGACTGCTGCCGAAACATCGGTTTGAGGAAATAAAAAGAGAACAAAGACAGGCAAAACTGGATAAAAGAAGAAAAGTAGCAATACGCAATGTATCTGTTAGTTTCCTTATCGTATGTGAAGGTGAAAGAACTGAACCTAACTATTTCAAGGCTTTAATAAAAGACCGTTATTCGGATATCCGTGAAGTTACAATTGAAGGTAAGGGACAAGGTACAGTCAGTCTTATCAAAGAAACCATAGCTATTCGTGATAAATCAAATAAAGAGTTTGACAGGGTATGGGCTGTTTTTGATAAAGATGACTTTAATGATTTCAATAACGCCATACAGCTTGCAAAAAAGAATCATATTCTTTGCGCATGGTCTAATGAGTCATTCGAACTTTGGTATTATCTACATTTTCAATATTTGGATACTGGCATATCCCGTTCTCAATACATTGAGAAAATAGAAAGGGAAATCCAAAATAGAACAAATGATTCAAACTACCGATATAAAAAGAAATCACCGGAAACTTTCGACATATTACAACGTATAGGAGATGAATCATTAGCTATCAAACATGCTCAACGCTTAAGAGAATCATTTTCGGGAACAGATTATGCAGCTCACAAACCTTGTACTACTGTATATGAGCTAGTAGAAGAACTAACTCATCCTGAAAAGTTATTATGATCATAACATAACTATACATCAAGAAGGGCGGCTTCCGTGATGGAAGCCGCCCTTACTTTTTACAATTAACAAAAATCTAAAACCTATTGATCTAATAACATCTAATTAGTTCTACTTATTTCTTCGTAAATTTATATACTGCAAACGTAGTGGGTTCCAATTCGGTAGTAAACACATTGCCTTCAATAGATACCGGAGTTTCCTGCGGAACGATGGCAAAAGGTTGTTCAAGTGTATTATCCTTATCCAAATCAAGCGAACGAAGTTTGATACAACGACCATTAGACAGTACATCTTGTTTCTTCAATCCTTCAAAATTCAAGGAAATCGGTTGAGCTGTGGCGGAGGTATTGGCAACCTTTACAATCAGTTCATTCTTATCCTTATCGTAAACAGCACTGGCAAAGAGTCCGTTCTGCCCTTCGGCTCCCGTTACATTTTTCTTATTCATGGTAAGGGGAAGCACATTTGTTCCTTTATTCTGCGCATACAGTTGTTGTACATAATAGCTAGTGGTACGCACAGAGTTCAGGTTATCGAACCAAATCATATCAGGACGCCATTGCCATCCTTCCACATGAGCGAAAAGCGGAGCATAGGTAGCCATGTGAACGATGTCAGCATTACGTTCCAATCCGGTCATAAAAGCAGCCTCTAGCAAAGCAGCATGGTAATGATTCCATTTCTTTCCTTTTCCATGGCAGGCATATTCACCGGCAAATACTTTCGGACCTTTACGGTCGTAGTTGTCATAGCGGGCGCCTTGAGCCAGAAACCAGCTTTCAGGACGATAGAAATGTTCGTCCACCAAATCAACTTTCAGACGTTTCATTTCAGGCCACAGATAATCAAAATCTTTTCCTTCGGAATTCGGACCGGAGCTACCTACTATTTTGATTTCCGGGTGAGCTTTACGAATGGCTTTGATAAACGGTTCGAGACGTTCGGGATATTCTTTCCCCCATTGTTCGTTACCGATACCGATAAACTTCAGGTTAAACGGAGCAGGATGTCCCATATCGGCACGTACTTTTCCCCACGTAGTATTCACGTCTCCATTAGCAAACTCAATCAGGTCGAGTGCATCCTGAATATAGTTATCCAAATCACAAACTGCTACGTGAGCTTTCGGATCATTATTCTGATATTGGCAGGAAAGTCCGCAATTCAGAATCGGCAGAGGTGCCGCACCCATTTCTTCAGACAGCAGGAAATATTCGTAGAATCCCAATCCATAGCTTTGATAATAATCAGGGAAGAATCGGTGAGTAAAAGTATACTGCCAACGATTTTCATTTAAGGGACGGTTCTCTACCGGGCCAACTGATTTTTTCCAGTCGTAACGAGTCTCCAGGTCGGTACCTTCTACGATACAACCACCGGGAAAGCGGAAGACTCCGGGATGAATATCCGCCAATGCTTGTGCCAAATCTTTACGAAGCCCATTTTCATGTCCTTTCCAGGTATCAACCGGAAAAAGGGAGACGTGCTCCAAATCTACTGTTCCTTTGGAGGTAAGGAAAATACGGAGTACGGATTTCGGATGAGTACTGCCGGGCTTCAAGATCATCTGGTATTTTTTCCAGTCCTTAGAATCAATCGTAAGATTCCCTGCAACAAGTGCCTGACGTTCGCCCATTGATTGGGTATCTACAAGTTCGATTCTCAATGTTTCTTTCGTACTTCCTTGCGGCAAACGCGCCCAAACAGAGAAACGATACTCCTCTCCCTTCTTGACACCGATGCCGAAGAAACCTTCGTTATCCAATCCGGTATGCTTATGTGCGTGTCCGGGGTCGGAAAGGCGCACATAATGCGGATTACGCTCAAAAGGACCATCGTTCATTAATGACACTTTTCCATACGTTTTCCATCCCATCAGGTGTTGTGGAAACTCAAAGGAACGATTCTTCACCAGTTCGGCATAAAGTCCGCCGTCGGCAGCGTAGTTGATGTCCTCAAAAAAGAGTCCATACATAGTAGGTTGGATTTCTGCACCCAGCTTCTTCGTCTGTATCACCAACTCATTGGTTTGCGCATGAAGGGCAAGGTTAGTAGACAAGGCTAATACTGCCAATAAATTTGCGTATCTTCTCATGGTTCTCAATAAAAAAATTATATATAGTTAAAATGCAAAGATAATCAGATTCTCTATTTTCTCCGTACCCAAATTTATCATTAATAGGTGTTTATCGGTCAAAAAGGATCAAATTCCATTCATTTGCACAATTTTCCATCCGCATCTGATATTTATAATACGAAACCAGATTAAAAAGCACCTATTTGCACGCTCTATTATATGAAAAACAAACGGATGGAAAGCGTACATTTATATATAATAAGGTGTATGGAAAATCATAAAATACACCATTTATGCTGCACAACATATAAGAGTGTATTTGATACACCAAACGAAAGTGTTACTTTTACACCCAAAATAAGATAAGCATCTCATTTACATTAAAAATAAAACCATGAAAAAACATTTTCTACTTGCAGGATTTGCCGCGCTGATGCTGGCTGCGTGCAATAACAAGCCGGCTTCCGAGCTGACCTTGTCCGGTCTCGACCCGGTAAAATTTCAAACAGAAGTGAACAATGCCCAAACAGCTCTTTATACCTTAAAGAACAAGGCAGGTATGGAAGTATGCATCACTAACTTCGGAGGACGTATCGTGTCTGTCATGGTACCCGATAAGAACGGTAAGATGCAGGATGTAGTTTTAGGTTTTGACAGCATTGCTGACTATATTAATGTACCCAGCGACTTTGGTGCTTCTATCGGACGCTATGCAAACCGTATCAACCAGGGACGTTTCGCATTGGACGGTGATACCATCCAACTGCCGCAAAACAATTTCGGCCACTGCCTGCATGGAGGTCCGAAAGGTTGGCAATACAAAGTTTATGAAGCTAATCTGATTGATCCGACAACGTTGGAACTGACACTTGTCTCACCGGACGGAGACGAAAACTTCCCGGGGAATGTAACAGCTAAAGTGACCTATAAACTAACTGAAGACAACGCTATCGACATCAAATATAGCGCAACTACCGATAAAAAGACGATCATCAATATGACCAACCATTCTTACTTCAATCTGGCTGGTGATCCGTCAAAAGCTTCAACTGACAACATACTGTATGTGAACGCAGACTATTATACTCCGGTAGACAGTACTTTTATGACTACAGGCGAAATCGCTCCGGTAAAAGACACTCCGATGGACTTCACCACTCCGAAAGCGGTAGGCAAAGAGATCAACAATTATGATTTCGTTCAACTGAAGAACGGAAAAGGGTATGACCACAACTGGGTGCTCAACACTAAGGGAGATCTTTCTCAAGTAGCAGCCAAACTAACTTCACCTGAAAGCGGCATCACTCTGGAAGTATATACCAACGAACCGGGTATACAGGTTTATACCGGTAACTTCCTCGATGGAACGGTAACCGGCAAAAAAGGTATCGTTTATAACCAGCGTGCTTCTGTTTGTCTGGAGACACAACACTATCCTGACAGTCCTAACAAGGCAGACTGGCCTTCTGTTGTACTGGAACCGGGACAAACTTATAATAGCGAATGTATTTTCAAATTCTCTGTAGAGAAATAATATTAACTTATAAATCATATTTATTGTGGAAGCATTAGATTGGCTAGTAATCGGAGTCTTTTTTCTGGCTCTGATCGGTATTATTGTTTGGGTAGTCAGACAAAAACAAAATGACTCGGCGGATTATTTTTTGGGTGGACGCGACGCAACATGGCTTGCAATCGGTGCCTCTATCTTTGCATCAAACATTGGTTCGGAACATTTGATCGGACTGGCAGGAGCCGGAGCATCCAGTGGTATGGCTATGGCACACTGGGAAATCCAGGGATGGATGATCTTGATTTTGGGATGGGTATTCGTTCCTTTCTATACACGAAGCATGGTATATACAATGCCGGAATTCCTGGAGCGTCGTTATAATCCTCAATCACGTACTATTTTATCTGTTATTTCTCTTGTAAGTTATGTATTGACCAAAGTAGCCGTAACTGTTTATGCCGGTGGCCTCGTATTCCAACAAGTATTCGGTATCAAAGAGCTTTGGGGAATTGATTTCTTCTGGATTGCAGCTATCGGTCTGGTAGTGTTAACTGCGCTTTATACTATCTTCGGTGGTATGAAATCAGTTCTTTACACTTCTGTTCTTCAAACCCCTATCCTACTGCTAGGATCATTAATAATTCTAGTGCTCGGTTTCAAAGAATTAGGTGGATGGGACGAGATGATGAGAGTCTGCGGCGCTGTTACTGTAAATGATTACGGTGATACAATGACTAACCTGATTCGTAGCAACGATGATGCAAACTTCCCTTGGTTGGGTGCTTTGATCGGTTCGGCTATTATCGGTTTCTGGTACTGGTGTACCGACCAGTTCATCGTACAACGTGTACTTTCAGGTAAAAATGAAATGGAAGCTCGTCGTGGTACTATTTTCGGTGCTTATCTGAAACTGCTACCCGTATTCCTTTTCTTGATTCCTGGTATGATTGCATTTGCATTACATCAAAAATATATCGGTGCCGGTGGTGAAGGTTTCTTACCGATGCTGGCTAACGGAACAGCAAATGCTGATGCCGCCTTCCCGACATTAGTAGCCAAATTACTTCCTGCGGGCGTGAAAGGTTTGGTAGTATGTGGTATTCTTGCCGCTTTGATGAGTTCCCTTGCATCTCTGTTTAACTCATCAGCCATGTTGTTTACTATCGACTTTTACAAACGTTTCAAACCGGAAACTCCGGAAAAGAAGCTGGTGGGTATCGGTCAGATTGCAACAATTGTAATCGTTGTTTTAGGTATTCTTTGGATTCCTATCATGCGTAGTGTAGGTGATGTACTTTATACTTACTTGCAGGATGTTCAGTCTGTATTGGCACCAGGTATCGCTGCCGCTTTCTTACTGGGGATCTGCTGGAAACGTACTTCCGCCCAGGGTGGTATGTGGGGATTGATCTCCGGCATGGTAATCGGGTTGACCCGCCTCGGCGCAAAAGTATATTATAGCAACGCAGGTGAAGTAGCTGATTCTACATTCAAATATTTGTTCTATGACATGAACTGGTTATTCTTCTGTGGATGGATGTTCCTGTTCTGTATTATTGTAGTAATCGTAGTCAGTCTGGCAACAGAAGCTCCAACTGCAGAAAAGATTCAGGGACTAGTATTCGGTACGGCTACTAAGGAACAAAAAGCCGCTACACGTGCAAGCTGGAATCACTGGGATATTATTCATACGGTAATTATTCTGGCCATTACTGCTGCTTTCTACTGGTATTTCTGGTAAAAATAAGCTTCTCTTTCAACCCTCCTCTTGGGGAAGGGTTGAAAGAGAAGCCTGAAAATAGTCTTATCTACGGAAAGACTGTTTTATTATAACTAAAATCACAATCTAAATGGATAAAGATAATTCACAAGAGCCAATGATAACCTCTAATTCCCCCTCTTTGGAAAAGGGGCGGGAAAAGGTTTATTATAGCTCGAATCCGGCCTTCTATGTCGGCATAGACTGTATCATTTTCGGTTTCTACGAAGGGGAAATCAGCCTGTTATTGTTAAAGAGAAACTTCGAGCCGGCAATGGGTGAATGGTCACTGATGGGAGGATTTGTACAAAACAATGAAAGTGTGGATGATGCCGCTAAACGTGTATTGCATGAGCTTACCGGACTGGAAAACGTTTACATGGAACAGGTGGGAGCTTTTGGAGCTATCGATCGCGATCCGGGTGAACGGGTTATCTCCGTGGCTTATTATGCATTGATTAACATCAATGAGTATGACCGGAAACAGGTTCAGAAACACAATGCTTACTGGGTGAATATAAATGAACTTCCCCCGCTTATCTTCGACCATCCTGAAATGGTAGAAAAAGCACGGGAACTGATGAAACAGAAAGCATCTGTAGAGCCCATCGGTTTCAATCTATTGCCGAAGCTATTTACATTATCCCAATTACAAAGTTTATATGAAGCCATTTACGGTGAAACAATGGATAAACGGAATTTCCGTAAAAGAGTAGCTGAAATGGATTATATAGAAAAGACTGATAAAATTGACAAACTGGGTTCGAAACGTGGTGCTGCCTTATATAAGTTCAATAGCAAGGCTTACCGCAAGGACCCGAAATTTAAATTATAATCATTATGCTGGAAGAACTAAAAGAAAAAGTATTTCATGCCAATCTCGAATTGGTAAAGCATGGATTAGTCATCTTTACTTGGGGAAATGTTTCTGCTATCGACCGTGAAAGCGGATTGGTAGTAATCAAACCCAGTGGTGTAAGTTATGATGATATGAAAGCCGAAGATATGGTAGTAGTGGATCTGGATGGCAAGGTCGTTGAAGGACGGCTGAAGCCATCTTCAGACACCCCTACTCATGTAGTGCTTTACAAAGCATTTCCGGAGATCGGAGGAGTGGTACATACGCACTCTACCTATGCTACAGCCTGGGCACAAGCCGGATGTGACATTCCGAATATCGGAACCACTCATGCAGATTATTTCCATGATGCCATTCCCTGCACAGCGGATATGACAGAAGCGGAAGTGAAAGGCGCTTACGAGCTGGAAACCGGTAATGTGATAGTGAAACGTTTTGAAGGCTTGAACCCTGTACATACACCGGGAGTATTGGTGAAAAATCATGGTCCTTTCTCTTGGGGAAAAGACGCGTACGATGCCGTACACAATGCTGTGGTTATGGAACAGGTAGCTAAAATGGCAAGTATCGCTTATGCGGTGAATCCCAATTTAACAATGAATCCGCTGCTGATAGAAAAACATTTCAGCCGCAAGCATGGTCCGAATGCTTATTACGGACAGAAATAATTAAAAATTAAAGATTAAAAATTAGAACAATAACAATTAAAGCAATAACATTATGAACGCATTTAATCAATATGAAGTATGGTTCGTAACAGGAGCACAGCTTTTGTACGGAGGTGACGCAGTAATCGCAGTAGATGCACACTCTAATGAAATGGTTAACGGATTGAACGAATCCGGTAAACTTCCTGTAAAGGTGGTATACAAAGGAACAGCTAATTCCTCTAAAGAAGTGGAAGCTGTTTTCAAAGCAGCCAATAATGACGAAAAGTGTGTCGGTGTTATCACTTGGATGCATACGTTCTCTCCTGCTAAAATGTGGATTCACGGCTTGCAACAGTTGAAGAAGCCTTTGTTGCACCTGCATACTCAATTCAACAAGGAAATTCCTTGGGATACAATGGACATGGATTTCATGAACCTGAACCAGTCTGCTCACGGTGACCGCGAATTCGGACATATCTGCACCCGTATGCGTATCCGTCGTAAAGTAGTGGTAGGTTACTGGAAAGAGGAAGAGACTTTGCATAAGATTGCCGTTTGGATGCGTGTTTGTGCCGGTTGGGCAGATTCACAGGATATGCTGATTATCCGTTTCGGCGACCAGATGAACAACGTAGCTGTAACCGATGGTGATAAAGTGGAAGCTGAACAACGTATGGGTTACCACGTAGATTACTGTCCGGTAAGCGAATTGATGGAATATCACAAGGATATCAAAAATGAAGAGGTAGATGCATTGGTAGCTACTTACTTCAAGGAATACGATCACGATGCTTCTCTGGAAGATAAATCAACTGAAGCTTACCAGAAAGTATGGAATGCTGCTAAGGCTGAACTGGCTATACGTGCTATCCTGAAAGCCAAAGGTGCCAAAGGATTTACTACCAACTTCGACGATTTGGGCGACATTGAATACAATGGTTTCGATCAAATCCCGGGTCTTGCTTCACAACGTCTGATGGCGGAAGGTTACGGATTCGGTGCTGAAGGTGACTGGAAATCGGCTGCTCTGTACCGCACTGTATGGGTAATGAATCAGGGTCTTCCAAAAGGCTGTTCATTCCTGGAAGATTA
Organism: Bacteroides sp. OF03-11BH; assembly: GCF_003604005.1. Taxonomy (NCBI): domain Bacteria; kingdom Pseudomonadati; phylum Bacteroidota; class Bacteroidia; order Bacteroidales; family Bacteroidaceae; genus Bacteroides; species Bacteroides sp. OF03-11BH. The sequence goes on from NZ_QTMW01000051.1 coordinate 16,287, forward strand.
CACACTGAACTTCGATGGTGCAAACAGCTCTATCCTTCAGTCACACATGTTGGAAATCTGTCCGCTTATCGCAGCCAACAAACCTCGCCTGGAAGTACATTTCCTCGGTATAGGTATCCGCAAGAGTCAGACTGCACGTTTGGTCTTCACTTCAAAAGTAGGTACAGGCTGCACTGCTACTATTGTAGATATGGGTAACCGTTTCCGTCTGATCGTGAACGACGTAGAATGTATCGAGCCGAAACCGCTGCCTAAGTTGCCGGTTGCTTCTGCTCTCTGGATTCCGATGCCAAACCTTGAAGTAGGTGCAGGTGCATGGATTCTGGCTGGTGGAACTCACCACTCTTGCTTCTCTTACGACCTGACAGCAGAATATTGGGAAGATTATGCTGAAATCGCAGGTATCGAAATGGTACATATCAACAAGGATACTACAATCAGCTGCTTCAAGAAAGAACTGCGCATGAACGAAGTTTATTACATGTTGAATAAAGCACTTTGCTAAAAACAATTATTCAAGTTTCGCATGGCTTAATTATTTCGTTAAGTTTTTGCGAAACTTGATTTTTTTTATAATGATCGTTATACCTTAAAATATTGATTTCAACATGAAATTAGATGCAAAATCAACCATCGAGGCAGGTAAAGCAATTCTTGGTATAGAACTCGGTTCTACACGAATAAAAGCTGTCTTGATCGACCAGGAAAACAAGCCTATTGCTCAAGGTAGCCACACTTGGGAAAACCAGTTAGTTGACGGACTTTGGACGTATAGCATTGAAGCCATCTGGTCAGGGCTGCAAGATTGCTATGCCGATCTTCGTACTAACGTAAAGAATGCATACGGCATAGAGATCGAGACTCTGGCTGCCATCGGTGTCAGCGCTATGATGCATGGTTATATGCCATTCAACAAAAAAGAAGAAATCCTCGTGCCTTTCCGCACTTGGAGAAACACTAATACAGGTCGCGCAGCGGCTGCTTTATCCGAACTATTTGTCTATAATATCCCTCTGCGTTGGAGCATTTCCCACTTGTATCAGGCTATTTTAGACAATGAATCACACGTTAATGAAATCGACTTCCTGACCACTCTGGCAGGTTATGTGCATTGGCAGATCACAGGCGAAAAGGTGCTGGGAATAGGTGATGCATCAGGTATGCTTCCTATTGATCCGACTACCCATAACTATTCGGCTGAAATGGTGGCTAAGTTCAACAAACTGATTGCTCCGAAAGAATATAACTGGAAACTAGAAGATATTCTGCCTAAAGTATTGTCAGCTGGTGAAAATGCCGGTGTCCTCACTCCGGAAGGAAGTAAAAAACTCGATGCATCGGGTCATTTGAAGGCAGGAATACCGGTTTGTCCGCCGGAAGGAGACGCAGGTACCGGAATGGTTGCGACTAACGCAGTCAAACAACGTACCGGAAATGTATCCGCAGGTACCTCTTCATTCTCAATGATTGTATTGGAGAAAGAACTGTCGAAGCCATACGAAATGATTGACATGGTGACAACTCCTGACGGAAGTCTGGTAGCCATGGTGCATTGCAACAACTGCACTTCTGATCTCAACGCATGGGTTAACTTGTTCAAGGAATACCAGGAGCTTCTGGGCATACCTGTAGATATGGATGAAATCTATAGTAAACTCTACAATATTGCGCTCACTGGTGATACTGATTGTGGAGGTTTGCTTTCATACAATTATATTTCAGGCGAGCCTGTAACAGGACTTGCTGACGGAAGACCTTTGTTTGTACGTTCGGCAAATGACAAGTTCAACCTGGCAAACTTTATGCGGACTCACTTGTATGCTTCGGTAGGAGTACTCAAGATTGGTAACGACATCCTGTTCAACGAAGAAAAAATCAAAGTGGACAGAATTACTGGTCACGGAGGATTATTCAGAACAAAGGGAGTAGGCCAAAGAATACTTGCTGCAGCCATCAACTCGCCTATTTCCGTGATGGAAACAGCCGGTGAAGGTGGTGCCTGGGGTATTGCCCTGTTAGGTTCTTACCTCGTGAACAATGAAAAGAAACAATCTCTTGCCGATTTTCTGGATGAAAGCGTATTTGTCGGTGACGCGGGTATCGAGGTATCACCTACACCCGAAGATGTAGCCGGCTTCAATACATACATCGAAAACTATAAGGCAGGATTGCCTATCGAAGAGGCAGCAGTCAAATTTAAATAAAATCTTTCTGCCAGAGTCAAACAAGCTTGCAAAATCAGCCCGCACAATTAGCGGGCGTTTTGCAAGCCCGTTTAATCGATTCTAAAAATTAGCGGGCATCTTGCAAACCCGTTAAATCAATTCTAAAAGTCAGCGGGCGTTTTGCAGGCTCGTTAAATCGATGCTAAAAGTCAGCGGGCATTTTGCAGGCTTGCTCTATTGATTCTAAAAACCATTATCACTCCAACTATTATGAAAACATCCTCCTTAATACTTGTCCTCATTATATTCATTGCACAAGGAAAAGCACAGAACCAACAGCAGATTTCTTACTTCCCTCTGCAAGATGTAAAGCTATTGGACAGCCCTTTCCTGCAAGCTCAACAGACTGATTTACATTACATACTTGCATTAGACCCCGACCGTCTGCTCGCCCCTTTTCTCCGCGAAGCAGGGTTACAGCCTAAAGCCCCCAGCTACACCAATTGGGAAAATACCGGATTGGACGGACATATCGGCGGACATTATTTATCTGCACTTTCCATGATGTATGCCGCCACCGGAGATACTGCAGTCTATAATCGCCTCAACTACATGCTGAATGAGTTGAACCGGGCACAACAAACTGTCGGCACAGGATTCATCGGAGGAACTCCGGGAAGCCTTCAACTTTGGAAAGATATAAAAGCGGGGAAGATCCGTGCCGGAGGTTTCGACCTTAACGGCAAATGGGTACCTCTATACAACATACATAAAACTTACGCCGGATTGCGGGATGCATATCTCTATGCAGGAAGCGACCTTGCACGCCAAATGCTTATCGCTTTTACAGACTGGATGATTGATATCACTTCCGGCTTGAGCGACGAACAAATGCAGGATATGCTTCGTAGCGAACATGGCGGATTAAACGAAACATTCGCTGACGTGGCCGAAATCACAGGCGACAAGAAGTATCTGGAACTGGCACGCCGCTTCTCTCACAAGCTTATCTTAGACCCGCTTATCAAAGAGGAAGACAAATTGACGGGGATGCACGCCAACACACAGATTCCGAAAGTGATCGGCTACAAGCGAATAGCCGAACTTTCACAAGACGACAAGAATTGGAATCATGCTGCAGAATGGGATCATGCCGCCCGTTTTTTCTGGAACACGGTGGTCAATCACCGTTCTGTCTGCATCGGAGGAAATAGCGTCCGCGAACATTTCCATCCGTCGGATAACTTCACGTCCATGCTGAACGACGTTCAAGGACCGGAGACCTGTAATACTTACAACATGCTCCGTCTTACCAAAATGCTTTATCAGAATTCTCACAATCCGAATCAAACAAACGAACCTGATCCCAACTACGTAAACTATTACGAACGTGCGCTTTACAATCATATCCTAGCGTCACAAGAGCCGGATAAAGGTGGATTTGTCTACTTCACTCCTATGCGTCCGGGACACTATCGTGTATACTCACAACCGGAAACATCCATGTGGTGCTGTGTAGGTTCAGGCTTGGAGAATCATACCAAATACGGCGAATTTATCTATGCGTATCGGAAAGATACGCTGTATGTCAATCTCTTCATTCCTTCACAACTGACTTGGAAAGAGCAAGGCATTATTTTGACACAGGAAACCCGTTTCCCTGATGACGACAAGGTAACTTTGCGAATAGATGAAGCGCCTAAGAAAAAACGTACTTTAATGATACGTATTCCGGAATGGGCGAACCAATCCAAAGGATATAACGTCAGCATCAATGGAAAAAGAAAAATGTTCGTTATGGCAAAAGGTAACCAGTATCTTCCCCTCTCCCGCAAATGGAAAAAAGGAGATGTCATTACTTTCCACTTACCTATGAAAGTCAGCGTGGAACAGATTCCCGACAAGAAAGATTATTATGCTTTCTTATATGGTCCGATCGTTCTTGCAGCTTCCACAGGCACTGAACATCTTGATGGTTTATATGCCGATGACAGCCGTGGCGGACATATCGCTCATGGCAAACAAATTCCTTTGCAAGAAGTCCCGATGCTGATAGGAAATCCTGATTCAATCTGCAAATCTCTTCAGAAAGAACAGAATAGCCGGATTACTTTCAGCTATAACGGAGAGGTGTATCCTGCACAAGGCAAAGCATTGAAACTCGTTCCGTTCTTCCGCCTGCATAATTCCCGTTATGCCGTTTATTTCCGGCAGGCAAGCGAAGAGCAGTTTAAAGCGATTCAGGAAGAGATGGCAACGGCTGAACGAAAAGCAACGGAATTGGCTAATCAAACCATTGACCTTATCTTCCCTGGCGAACAGCAGCCGGAATCCGACCATGGCATCCAGTATGAACAGGCAGAAACAGGGACGAATAAAGACCGGCATTTCCGACGTGCCAAAGGTTGGTTCGGCTATCAGTTGAAAGTGAAAGAGGAAGCAAGCCGCCTCCTGATTACGGTACGGAAAGATGACCGCAATAAAGTGGCTATTCTTTTGAATAACGAAAAGTTGGCTGTTCATCCGACTATCAGTGAAGCGGATAAAGACGGTTTCATAACCCTTTCATACGTTCTGCCTCAAAAACTGAATACGGGTAGTTGTCCGATACGTTTTATCCCTGACGGGACGGAATGGACCTCTGCCGTTTATGAAGTTCGTTTACTAAAATAGAAGTCACCACAGATTACACGGATTAACACAGATTATTTATGGGTTATAACATGATAGCAGTCAGAATAAAATCAATCTGTGATAATCTGCGCAATCTGTGGTAAAAAATAATCATTAAACAAATACCATTTATGAAAGCAAAACTATTAGTCAGCACGGCTTTTCTGGCAGCATCTGTATCTCTTTCTGCACAAAAGAGTGCTACCATAACCGTACATGCCGACCAAGGCAAAGAAATCATACCGAAGGAAATTTACGGCCAGTTTGCCGAACACCTGGGTTCATGTATCTACGGCGGTCTTTGGGTAGGCGAAAACTCGGATATTCCCAATATTAAGGGATACCGCACAGATGTATTCAATGCACTGAAAGACTTGTCCGTTCCCGTCCTTCGCTGGCCGGGCGGATGCTTTGCCGATGAATACCACTGGATGGACGGCATTGGTCCGAAAGAGAACCGTCCGAAGATGGTGAACAACAACTGGGGCGGAACCATTGAAGATAACAGTTTCGGAACACACGAGTTTTTGAATCTTTGCGAAATGCTGGGTTGCGAACCATACGTGAGTGGAAATGTAGGTAGCGGTACCGTAGAAGAACTCGCCAAATGGGTGGAATACATGACCTCCGACGGGGACTCTCCCATGGCCAATCTTCGTCGTAAGAATGGTCGTGACAAAGCATGGAAACTCAAATATCTGGGAGTAGGAAATGAAAGCTGGGGCTGTGGTGGCAGCATGCGTCCGGAATATTATGCGGACTTATACCGTCGTTATTCTACTTATTGCCGTAACTATGACGGCAACCGTCTGTTCAAAATTGCCAGTGGTGCAAGTGACTATGATTACAAATGGACAGATGTATTGATGAATCGTGTAGGACACCGGATGGACGGTCTTTCTCTGCACTATTATACCGTAACCGGATGGAGCGGTAGCAAAGGATCAGCCACTCAATTCAACAAGGATGATTATTACTGGACGATGGGCAAATGTCTGGAAGTGGAAGATGTACTCAAGAAACATTGTACCATCATTGACAAATATGACAAGGACAAGAAAATCGCTCTCTTACTGGACGAATGGGGAACCTGGTGGGATGAGGAGCCCGGAACCATCAAAGGACATCTGTATCAGCAAAACACGTTGCGTGATGCTTTCGTGGCTTCTTTAAGTCTTGATGTATTCCACAAATATACAGACCGCTTGAAGATGGCAAATATCGCACAGATTGTCAACGTACTTCAATCGATGATTCTGACAAAAGACAAAGAAATGGTGCTCACTCCTACTTATTATGTCTTCAAGATGTATAAAGTACATCAGGATGCCACTTATCTTCCTATCGACCTGACTTGCGAAAAGATAAGTGTACGTGATAACCGCACTGTACCGATGGTGAGCGCCACAGCTTCCAAAAATAAAGATGGGGTGATCCATATTTCTCTTTCCAATGTAGATGCTGATGAAGCGCAGGAAATCACCATCAATCTGGGTGATACGAAAGCCAAGAAAGCTGTCGGAGAGATTCTGACCGCTTCCAAACTGACCGATTACAATTCTTTTGAAAAACCTAATATTGTAAAACCGGCACCTTTCAAAGAGGTAAAAATCAATAAAGGTACAATGAAGGTAAAACTTCCTGCTAAGTCCATTGTTACTTTAGAGTTACAGTAATTTTAGAGCAATTACTTATTGTATCACAAACAAGAAGACCGTAAAATTGTCGATAAAAAAGATAGCTCTTTTGGATTGTTAAATCCACATAAAGAGTTATCTTTGCGAACAATCTGACAGAAATCAATTAAATTTTAATGATATGAACGATAACAAACTTATGAATCGTGCAGCGGATAACATCCGTATTCTTGCTGCTTCAATGGTTGAGAAAGCCAATTCCGGTCACCCGGGTGGCGCCATGGGTGGTGCTGATTTTGTAAATGTACTCTTCTCTGAGTTTCTAGTATACGATCCTGAAAATCCCCGTTGGGAAGGACGTGACCGCTTCTTCCTCGACCCGGGCCACATGTCTCCGATGCTTTATTCTACGTTGGCATTGACAGGAAAATTCACGCTGGACGAGCTGAAAGAATTCCGTCAATGGGGAAGCCCTACTCCGGGACATCCTGAAGTGGACATCATGCGTGGTATCGAAAATACTTCTGGTCCGCTGGGACAAGGACACACTTTTGCAGTAGGTGCTGCTATCGCTGCCAAATTCTTGAAAGCCCGTTTCGACGAGGTGATGAATCAGACCATTTACGCTTACATCTCTGACGGTGGTATTCAGGAAGAAATCTCTCAAGGTTCCGGACGTATTGCCGGTGCACTGGGATTGGACAACCTGATTATGTTCTATGACTCCAACGATATTCAGCTTTCTACAGAAACGAAAGATGTAACCGTTGAAGATACTGCCATGAAATATGAAGCATGGGGATGGAACGTACTTAGCATCAACGGTAATGATCCTGACGAAATCCGTGCGGCAATCAAAGAAGCACAGGCTGAAAAAGAACGCCCGACGCTGATTATCGGTAAAACCGTAATGGGTAAAGGTGCACGCAAGGCAGACGGCAGCAGCTATGAAGCTAACTGCGCTACACACGGTGCTCCTCTCGGCGGCGACGCATACGTAAATACAATCAAGAATCTGGGTGGTGATCCTACTAACCCGTTCGTTATATTCCCGGAAGTAGCCGAACTGTATGCAAAAAGAGCAGAAGAACTGAAGAAGATCGTTGCTGAAAAGTATGCAAAGAAAGCTGCATGGGCGAAAGCAAACCCGGAACTGGCAGCAAAACTGGAACTCTTCTTCTCGGGCAAAGCTCCGAAAGTGGACTGGGCTGCTATCGAACAGAAAGCAGGTAGCGCTACTCGTGCTGCATCTGCAACCGTATTGGGCGCACTTGCTACACAGGTAGAAAACATGATCGTTGCTTCGGCCGACCTTTCTAACTCTGACAAGACTGACGGTTTCCTGAAAAAGACTCATTCTTTCAAGAAAGGTGATTTCAGCGGAGCATTCTTCCAAGCAGGTGTATCTGAATTGTCAATGGCTTGTATCTGTATCGGTATGTCTCTCCACGGTGGTGTGATCGCTGCTTGCGGTACATTCTTCGTATTCTCCGACTACATGAAACCTGCCGTACGTATGGCTGCTTTGATGGAACAACCGGTGAAATTTATCTGGACACACGACGCATTCCGCGTAGGTGAAGACGGTCCTACTCACGAACCGGTAGAACAAGAAGCTCAAATCCGCCTGATGGAAAAACTGAAAAACCATAAGGGACACAACTCTATGTTGGTACTTCGTCCGGCTGATGCAGAAGAGACAACCATTGCTTGGAAACTTGCTATGGAAAATATGTCTACTCCTACAGGATTGATCTTCTCTCGTCAGAATATTGCCAATTTACCGGCAGGAACAGATTACGAACAAGCAGCCAAGGGTGCTTATATCGTAGCAGGTTCCGACGAAAATCCGGATGTTATCCTGGTGGCTTCAGGTTCTGAAGTGTCTACATTGGTAGCCGGCACAGAGTTACTTCGCAAAGAGGACGTGAAGGTACGCATTGTATCTGCTCCTTCTGAAGGTCTGTTCCGCAACCAACCGAAAGAATATCAGGAAGCTATTCTTCCGGCAGATGCGAAGATTTTCGGTATGACTGCCGGTCTGCCTGTCACTCTTCAAGGTCTGGTAGGTTGCCACGGTAAAGTTTGGGGATTGGAATCTTTCGGTTTCTCTGCTCCTTACACAGTGTTGGATGAGAAACTTGGATTTACTGCCGAGAACGTATATAACCAAGTAAAAGCAATGCTCTAATGAAAACAATCGGATTAGCATGCGACCATGCCGGTTTTGAACTGAAAGAATATGTTCGCGGCTGGCTGGAAGTAAAAGGCTGGGCTTACAAGGATTTCGGAACTAACTCTACCGCAAGCGTAGACTATCCGGATTATGCTCATCCGCTGGCTCTTGCAGTGGAATCGGGAGAATGTTATCCCGGTATCGCTATCTGCGGCAGTGGAAACGGAATCAATATGACGCTGAACAAGCACCAGGGAATTCGTGCTGCTCTCTGCTGGAATGCAGAAATTGCGCACCTGGCTCGTCAGCACAATGACGCTAATGTACTGGTTATGCCGGGACGCTTCATCAGCACTGAAGAAGCGGATATGATTTTGACAGAGTTCTTCTCTACCAAATTTGACGGTGGCCGTCATCAGAATCGTATTGATAAGATTCCGGTAAAATAAAGCTCGAAGATAAATCAAATAGGTGTAAAGCTGCTCTTCTTTCTGAAGGGCAGCTTTTTTTATACCGGTATCAGATTTTATCATATACGAGATTACAAAAGAGGGGTAACTTCGTCTTTATTACAAGACGAAGTTAAAAACTAAAATTATGGGTAAACTGAATATGAAAGAATGGATCAGCCAAACGATCCAACGTAAGGAAACGATTGCAATTCCGATCATGACACATCCGGGTATCGAATTTATCGGGAAAACGGTGCATGATGCGGTAACAAACGGACAGGTTCATTATGAGGCTATCAAAGCTCTTTGTGACAAGTATCCGGCTGCGGCAGCAACCGTTATCATGGATCTGACGGTAGAAGCGGAAGCTTTCGGGGCAGAGATTATCTTTCCGAAAAATGAGGTGCCCAGTGTGTCCGGCCGTTTACTGGCGGATGAAGCTGCTATTGAAAAGCTGGAAGTTCCGGCGTTGAATAAAGGAAGAATCCCGGAATATCTTAAAGCAAATATGCTGACAGCCAGAAATGTTACAGACCGTCCGGTTTTTGCCGGTTGCATCGGTCCTTATTCGCTGGCCGGACGTTTGTATGATATGTCGGAAATCATGATGCTGATTTATATTAATCCCGATGCAGCCAATACGTTATTAAGAAAATGCAGTGACTTCATCACCCGCTATTGCATGGCATTGAAAGCAACCGGTGTGAACGGTGTAATCATGGCTGAACCTGCTGCAGGACTGTTATCCAACGAAGATTGCCTGCAATATTCTTCTTTATTTGTGAAAGAAATAATAGAGAAGGTACAGGATGAGCACTTTGCCGTAGTGCTTCATAATTGCGGAAACACAGGGAATTGCACGCAAGCGATGGTTTATACCGGTGCAGCCGCTTACCACTTCGGGAATAAAATTAAGATGGAGGAAGCGTTGAAAGAGGTTCCGACCGATGCACTGGCAATGGGAAATCTGGACCCGGTGAGCCTTTTCAAGATGGCAGGCCCGGAGACTATGAAGGAAGCGACTTTGCAACTATTGGAGACTACCCGTGCATATCCTAATTTCGTATTGTCAAGTGGTTGTGATATTCCGCCACATACGTCTTCTATTAATATAGACGCATTTTATACCGCATTGGAAGAGTTCAATAATGGTTGAACAGGAACTTACTTACCAGAAACTGCAAATCCCATCGTCCGATATCTACGAAGCGATGGGATATAAAGATTCTATGCCGGATGGAATGGTTATAGAAGAAATAAATACGTTACTTGACCGTATCACTCCCCTTCTTCGTCCCCGTTTTTTCTTTTTCCTCACTGACGGACTGCTTGACACTGAAAAAGCAACACTGACTGTAAAAGATACGGTTCTCTCAATCAGTAAAACCATTGCCCGCCAACTACGGGGTTCGGAAGCCTTTGCCTTTTTTACTGCAACTGCCGGAGTTGAATTTGAGAAGTTTCAACATCTGCTTCAGCAAGAGGACGACATGGTGAAAGTATATATAGCAGACTCATTAGGGAGCATCATTGCAGAAAAGGCTGCTGATTGCATGGAAGAGAAGTTGGCTGCATTTATCGAAAAGAGAGGTTGGAAGCACACTAACAGATACAGCCCCGGCTATTGCGGATGGCACGTATCGGAACAACAAAAACTATTCTCCTTATTTCCGGTCGCTTCGCCCTGTGGTATTCAGTTGACAGATTCCAGCCTGATGATTCCCATCAAATCTGTAAGTGGTATTATTGGAGTGGGTTCTCATGTCCGTAAGCTGGAATATACTTGCGGGCTGTGTACGTACGAAAATTGCTTTCGTAGAAAATAGTTTCACCACAGAGGACGCAGAGACACGGAGTCTTTTTATTATTAGATAATAATCTCTGCGTCCTCTGTAGTGAATAAAAACTAGTGGCCATTGAAGAAGATGTAAAGCCCGATCATAGTCACAATAAGTAATCCCCATAGGATAAGAACAATTCGTGCAGGTTTGTCCTCTATCTTTTCCATATTCAAGATGCCCAATTGCGGAGACTTATCCCACAGGCTGACTACTATCATGCCTATTCCGATGATAACGAATAAGTAGAAGGAAAGCAGCATAAAATGGGGCCATGCATCATATTGTTCTGCCGGAAACACCCATAAATACAAGATTCCTACTCCGATACTGAACACTGTTCCCAATGTTAGAGCCATATTAGCTGCCAGAGTAGTGGTGCGTTTCCAGAACACGCCAAAGAGAAATACAGCTGCCATCGGAGGAGCTATAAATCCCAGTACAGACTGGAAAACATTAAACAAATTCAGTCCCTTGATGCTGTCGATCGCTATGGTTATTATCACAGAGATCAGTGCACCGACTACCGTAACCACTTGTCCCACTCTGATAATCTCTTTCTGTTTGGCCTGCGGTCGGATTTTCTTCACATAGATATCCATCGTGAATACCGTACTTAATGCATTCAATGCAGAGCCGACAGTACTTACCAATGCTGCTGTCAATACAGCCAATACCAAGCCGACCATTCCTGTCGGGAACAAATGAGTCACCATTGTCATATAAGCCTCATCGGGATTCTCCAATTGTGGGAATAAAGCGAGGCAGATAATGCCGGGAAGAATGTAAAGAGGTACATCTAATATTTTCAACCATCCGGTAAAGTTGGTTCCCATCTGTCCTTCTTTGAGATTCTTGGCAGCAAGAACCGGTTGCACCATCGACTGATCCGTACACCAGAACCAAACTCCCATAATAGGATAACCCAGGATAATAGGTAGCCAGGGAAAAGCCGGGTCATCATTTGGATAGAAAAGATTCCAGTAATCCGCCGGAACGGCATCCACCAGTGCTCCTACACCACCCACTTTATAGATTCCCATGATAGCCAGTGTGGCTGATACTACAATCAACAGTATCATTTGATATACATTCGTGTAGGCCACAGCTTTCAGTCCGCCGAGCATCGTGAAGAAAGCGGAGATGACAAGTAACAGCAATGCCGATTGCCACATAGGAATATCGAAGACCTGACGGATCAGGACTCCACCGGCAAATAAAGTCAATGCAAGCCATGAAATAAGAATGGTAATAATGGTATACCAGGCAAGGATGTTACGGGTAGATTGTCCGAAACGTTTTCCCATAAATTCGGGCAATGTCGTAATGCGACTACCCAAATATCGGGGAGCAAAGACAAAAGCAAGCAGACATATAAAGACAAATGCATACCAAGCATAATTCCCCGAAACAATACCAGTAGTAAATCCGGCACTTGCGGAAGCTATCAACATGGAAGGTCCGACATTCGTCCCCCACATGGAAAAGCCGATATGATACCATCTCAACGAATTCTCCGCAAGGAAAAGACTACTCCCCTTTTTTCGTTTAGAACTTGCCCATATACCAATAGCTATCAAAATAAGGAAGTAGGCAATCAGAATACTCCAATCTAATGTCTCTAAGAATTTCACATGCATAATTCAAGTATTAAATAAGTAACGTAAGTTTAAATCTAATTTTCTTTTAGGCAAGGATTACATGGATTTCACGGTTTTAATAGGCTATGTAATTAAGAGCCGTGTTGATCCGTGTAATCCGTGCCTTTTTATTCTATTTTTTATTTCCAATCAGTTCTTTGGCAACTGCTACGGCTGTATTCGCATTATCACTATATCCGTCTGCACCGATTTCGTCAGCAAACCCCTGACTGACGGGTGCTCCGCCAATCATCACTTTCACCTGATTACGAATACCGGCCTCTTCCAATGCCTGAATAACCTCTTTCATATACGTCATGGTAGTAGTCAGCAATGCGCTCATGCACAAGATGTCAGCATGGTTTTCCTTCACAGCTTCCACAAACTTGTCACAAGTCACATCAATACCAATATTTATGACTTCAAAGCCGCACCCCTCCAGCATGGAAGCCACCAGGTTTTTACCAATATCATGGAGGTCTCCTTTCACTGTACCGATGACAATCTTACCGATTGTAGTGGAAGCACTTCCTGCCAATAAAGGTTTCAGTAGTTCCAAAGCCCCTTTCATGGCACGTCCTGCCATCAACAGTTGGGGAACAAAAGCCTTTCCATCCTGGAAACGTTGTCCCACTTCGCCCATTGCTTTAATCATATAATTATTGATAATCATTTGGGGAGCTACTCCTTCCGCAATGGCTTGTCGGGTGATTTCAACCGCAGGTTCCAGTTTCCCGGCAACAATGGCTTCATACAGAGGTTTCAGTTTATCCTCTTGCTGGTGTTGTTCTTCCCGTATACAAATACGTTCCTGTCCGGTAGCTGCCAAGTCGGTATCCTGTTGATGTTCATTGGTATTTACAGCGGTAGAAGAACCGGTATATTCTTCAACAATCCGCATAGCCTGCTCCACTTCCTTTTCGTTATGGAAATCCATTTCCAAATGTACACCGTCCGCGCCGATATGATCCAATAGAGGTTTTAGTTCGTCTAATGTCACCCAGCAAGCCATCACGCTCTTTCCGCCTGCCAGAATCTTCTTATACAAATCGTACCATTTGGGAGATCCTCCTTGTGGTTCGCCCACTCCGGGAGTCCATTGAATCGCATTCAATTCTTCAATTTCAAGCAAGGCAGGCAGGTGATGCATGGCTCCCACTCCATCCAGATGATAAAGGGTATAATCAATCTTCTGACATTGTTCACGAATAAAAGGTTGCACAAACCGGCGATAATCATCCTGACTAATCATGGTCGAAATATCACTTTGCAATTTACTCATCTTTCCGGGAGCCCAGGACGAGAAATAACAGAAAGCCATCTCGTCGCCTTCACGGATGATGTCGTATAGTTCATCAAATACTTTGAAGTAGATGTCGTTGATTTGCTGCATCTGTTGTTCCAAGATTTCGGGCTGCATCACTGTGTCCAGTAATACCCTATCCGTTCCTTTCAGTGCGGCCAGGACATCCAGTCCTTCCATCAGGTCGGGCATACCGACAAAGTAGTGTCCGTTGGCTTTCGCTTTGCAGGCTTTCAGGAGTTCTTTATGAAGAATCCAGTTCGGGTGTTCGGGGTTAAAGACTATTTCATCGGTGAAATCCGGGTTGGGATGAATCCAAATGGTGTCTTCCCCGCCTTCAAACACTCCGCCTAAAATGGCGGCTAGAGAACCGGGACCCAGTTGGGTATTCGCAACCGGAAGAATATCGGCCTTCAGACTGCTGTGCGCCACATACCAATCCAGATATTCCGCTCTCCATTGAGGGTCGAACCACTTTTGTGACAGGTCTTTTGCCGGTGCGGGAGACGTTATCTCTGCATGTGGTTGCACTCCTTCCTGGAAGTGCTCCCACATATTGAGAATGATTCCTTTATGGTTCCACCAATTTATATAACGTTGTTTTGTTTCTTCTAAATTACTCTTCCATGTTTTCATACTATACTAAATTAATTAATTTTCTACCACAATCTATCATAGTCCAAAATCCTTTATAATCATTATCTATGCGTAAAGCCATGCTCTTGCTTAAATCCATTTCATCCGTACAGTCCACGTCTTCCGGATAGATGGGGATCACGGCATTTGCACGCACATATACGGGCATTTCTTCCAATGGAACGTATACGTCTTTCAGCCAGCATGCTCCTTCCAGACGTTCTCCCGTAAAGAAGTTCACCCATTTTCCTTCGGGAAGATAGATATCCCGACGGTTCTCGCTGTTCATCACCGGAGCTACCAGGAAATCATTGCCGAAATAGTATTCATCATCCACATGCCAACAAAGTTTATCTTCCGGATGATGCAGAATGAGTGCCTGCAAGAGCGGATAGCCGCTTTCTATGGCTAGTTTACTTTGTTCTATGATGTATGGAATGAGCGAATAACGCAATTTCCACCACTTTTTCACCAACGGAGCTATGGCCGGATAGTGCCAGGGTTCACGCTTATTGGTTCCGTGATAACGGATATGCGATGTGAATACGCCGAATTGAGTCCAACGCATGTACACATCATCTGCTACTACCGAGTTCATAAAATTGGGCAATGTATGGAAGCCGGGAACATCATGGCTCCAAAAAGCAAATCCCGACAGACCGAAATGCAGACCGCCTTTCAGAGAACCTGCCATTCCATCCCAAGAGCTACATGAATCGCCTCCCCAATGCAAAGGATAACGCTGGCATCCCGCCCATGCGGAACGTGCCCAGACAATGCCGTCACCTGTCACTTCTTTCGTAATTTCGTAAGCAGCCTTTTGATAAAGCAGGGCATACAGGTTGTTCAACAATTCCGGCTTCATGCCTTTATAGAGGGCGTCCATGTGAATGTTTTCACCGAAATCGGTTTTGATACAGGTTACTCCCATATCCAGAAGTTGTTTCAATAGTCCTTTGTACCATTCGGTTGCTTTCGGGTAAGTAAAGTCGATTGTTCCGGCATAATCCAGGGCGGAGAAGTTGGAACCATCGGTCGCTTGTTGTTTGGTCAATGGGGCTATATAATCATTGGCTCTGGCTTCATCAATCTGCTCTGCATTTTCCGCAACGTATGGAAGTTGCCATAAAGAGACACGATAGCCGTTCTTTTTCAACCGCCCGACGAATCCTTTCGGATCGGGGAACCGTTCTTCATTGAATTTCCATTCGCAGAGCCAATCGGTACGGAACCAGCCCGTATCCAGATGAATTACATCACAGGGATAGTGTTCGGCATGCATGCGGTCGCATATTTCGTCTACTTCATCGGCACTGAAATAAGTCATACGGCTCATCCAAACGCCAAAACTCCAAAGAGGAGGCATAGACGGATAGCCGGTCAGGTCACGATAACCGCGAAGAATATCTTCCATCGTATCACCGCCTATTACAAATACATCCAACAATGCCTGGTCGCTTAGAAACTGGACGGAACGGGTGGAATGTCCGGCCAGCGAGAGCTTGCTATGAGCACATGTATGGTAGAATGTTCCATACATGCGGCTGGATAGATAGAAGGGGATATTCTTATAAGTACGCCGATTAT
This sequence comes from Bacteroides sp. OF03-11BH, assembly GCF_003604005.1. Taxonomy (NCBI): domain Bacteria; kingdom Pseudomonadati; phylum Bacteroidota; class Bacteroidia; order Bacteroidales; family Bacteroidaceae; genus Bacteroides; species Bacteroides sp. OF03-11BH. The sequence continues at coordinate 32,394 of NZ_QTMW01000051.1, forward strand.
TGACTCCTTGCCCGTCCTGGTTTTTCAGGAAGAAAGTCTGTCCGCTTAAGTCCATTTTAAAGAAACGTTCTCCGGTTCCGGCAAAACATTCATCGGGCTTACATTCAAAAGAAAGCGTTGCACGTTCTTTCCGACCGTCGCGTTTGCAAAAGGCAACAGGTAGCGCATCGTAGCGGGGAGGCGAAAAATGGTCGTAGGCTGACAAGCGGATTTCACGCTTTCCGTCAGGGTATAAAGTGATGTCAAGCGTTTCTTGAGGGTCGGGAAGCAATTCGCTCCATCGGTCTAATAGAGGCTCTTCCACATTGATAATGGCACGCTTCGTTCCGTCTTCCGTCGAAAGAATCCATTTTCCTTTTTGTTCTTTTATAAACAGGGGCACTTTCTGAATCCGGTCACTGAATTGCAGCATTTCCGACTCATCTGTCAGTACATAATCGCCGAAGCCAAGAAACAGGCGGGTGATGCCGATGTTATACTGACGGATGATTAACGTATATTCCTCCTGGGGAACATCGGTATCCGCCATCATATCGTTAGCCAGCTTTTGCTTCTGAAAGGGAACTGTTACGTAAATATCTCCTTCCTTTTCATAAACAGCCGTTGGCTTGTATGCTTTCCAAAGCGACTCATTCCTTGATAACTCGGTATCGAAATCAAGGAAATCAAATAAGTGATAGTTCGTTGGTTTCATCTATTTTATTGATTAAATATCGTTTATTGATTACTATAATTATCATATTAGTTTGAATGATTACCATACTAGTCTAGTTCTAATGATTATTACACTAGTTTATTGATTGCTATACTAGTACATTGATGACTATGTTAATCCATTGATTTGTTTCAATCTTGCTTTATTCTTCCAGCTTTGTATTTAATACTGTCCGCCACTTGAGGCCCGTTATTCTTCCACACGTTCTTTTTCCCGGGGCGGTTCGAATCAAAACGTTCAGTGGGACACCAGTTGTTTTCCATTGTATATCCGTCCGTAGCTTCATCCAGATAGATATAAAAAGCCCGGTCATTCGTAGCGTAGGGGGCTTCGATTAAATGTTCGATCCGGTTATTTCGCATGACGGAACCCGGCTGGTTGGAAAGAGTATACAGGCCGCCTGCATCGTATAGCCGACGGGCAAAGTGATGTACATAGTTTGCTTCTATCCGGTTGTTGCACATTCCGCTCTCCAGCGATGTCCATCCCCAGCCTACACAAATCCCTGAATAGTTCAGATGGCAGACTTCATTATGAGAAATATCCATGTTTCTGACATATCCGGCGCCGATACCTACACATCCCCAGTCTTCATTAGTCACATTACTGATGAAATTGTTTCTGATAGTAATATGGGAACATAATTCCCGTGCGTCAGCAGGAATAAAAGGGATGTGCGTCTCAAATCCTCCGTCCGGAAATGCACCGACCAGTAAAGCCGTTCCTCCAATATCCGTAAATTGACAATCTTCGACGCTCGATGCTGTGACTGCCCATTCATAATCCAGTCCGGTGGACGATAAATGACGGAAGGTGCAATGCTTGAAATCAATATGCTCGGCACCTCTTACACGTATCGCTGTTTCGGGACGGGTGATCCAGGCTTGGTTCTCCAGTTCCGCTTTTTCCGGAAGCCCCGGTTCTTGTAGTTTATAGGCATCCAATAAAGGAAATCCCCCTTGCAAGGTGACGTGCCCCTGAAAAGAAGGACGCATCCAGGAGGTATGCGCAAAAGTAATTCCGTTAAATTGTATATGCTTTACCGGACGGGACAATGTACCGTCTATGGTCACTAAAGTTTCCAAAGCAGGGATAATCACTTCAGCAGTTTCCATATTTTCGTCCGCCTGCGGATAATAGTAAATCATGCCGGAAGGATATTCCTGAAACCATTCACCGGGTTGGTCCAGCAATTCCAGTGCATTGGTCAGACAAAAGGAAGAATTTCCTTTCTCTCCTCCGATGACGGGTTGCGGCCAGGGATGCGCAAACTCCAGGTGACTTTCGGGTTCATGGAAGCGAACTACAGCTTGTCCGTCTTTCGCGTCTATACTTTTCACGCGCAAAATAGCAATCGCCCAGCGTTGATGGACAATCATTTCCAGTTGGCCGGCATTTTGAAGTCTTTCCGGATTTACACTTTGAGAAACGGGGATCGTTATTGTTTGTTCTTCCGGATTGAAGTCAATCATTCGTTCCAATCCTCCGTCAGGAAATTGCGCAGCTCTTTGAACTTTATGACCGTTCACCCACATTTGCCGGGTTTCTACTCTTCTATTTCCTATTAGGGGAGCCTCTGCCGACCATATCTTCTGCTTTAGCTTTTCAGGAATTGCCGGATGATTACATCCACGCTTCCACCCCGTAACAGCAACTCCACCACTAATTACAGGGTGAGCACCATCTACTGCACAAATCACCGTTGGAGAATCGGGTGTCCCACTATCTTCCGGACGAAGAAATAGAGAATTGCGCTGGGCATAAACACCCTCTTCCAAACGAATATAAATTCCTCCGGCTACTTCCGGCCGATTCAGTCTACGCCATTCACGAGCCTGCTTGATTGCCCGGTTTAATGTATTAAACGGAGCTTCCTTTGTCCCGGGATTCTTATCATTCCCCTGCAGGGATACATAAATTTCTCCCGCAAAAAGCGAGGGAAACCACCCCAAGAAAATGATAAAAGAAAGATAAATAAAAGTCTTTTTCATGGTACTACCTCAATGTGCTACTTCAATAAAGACGAACACACATCGATTTAGTACTCTATGTAAAGGCAATAGATAGGTTATTCTTACGAATGTTTTACAACATCAAATAGGTTACCGAATAAGACCTATGATAAATTGATAGCAAAAATAACCACAGACAACGAACTTCAGTAAAGTTCCGAATATAAATCCGAGTAAAGAGCCCACACCTGATTTAAGTGCCTGCGAGAACTCTTTATTTCCTAATAGTTCACCAATCACCGCCCCTAGAAACGGACCGAGAATAATGCCCCAAGGCAAGAAAAGAAGACCGACAAGGGTTCCTATGATACATCCCCAATTACCCCATTTACTACCGCCACTATATTTACTTCCCAGCATCGGAGTGAAATAATCCAATACCTGCAAAACAGCTACAATCAATAACCATACGATGAATTGTGTCGTAGAATATTGTACCTTATCCGTGAAGTGCAGAATAACCAACCCGACATAAGCAATAGGCGGACCGGGAAGAAACGGCAGAATACAACCAGCTAACCCGGCTATCATACAAAGGGCACTAATTACAATCAAAATAATGTCCAACATAATCTATTTTTTTAGTTCTGCACAAAAATACAGTATCTTTCAGTAAAAACAAGCTAACCCCGAGAATTATTTCCGCCCCTTCACAGCTGTTTCAGAATAGTTTTGCGAAGGCTGCAATTCTTAGTGTGAATGAGTTTTTCCAATACTTTTTTGAGGATGCCTCGTACCCAACAAGAACTTTTACTATCTTTGTGTCGTTAACGCTATTAATAAGCAAGTTATAATATAAGAAATCAGCAGGAGGACAGGAAATGGATCCAATGGAATATATAGTACCCAACAGAAAGCGTTTGCCTTACGGTATGATGAACTTCGCAGTCATCCGCCGCGAAGACTATTATTATGTAGACAAAACCCGCTTCATTCCTATGATAGAGCAGGCAGACCGGTTCTTTTTCTTCATCCGTCCCCGCCGCTTCGGCAAAAGCCTCACGCTGAACGTACTGCAACACTACTACGATGTGCGTACCCGCGATAAGTTCAACGATTTATTCGGCGACCTCTACATCGGGAAGCATCCCACAGCAAACCGCAACAGCTACCTGGTGCTTTACCTTAACTTTTCAGGCATCACCGGCGAACTGAACGATTATCGAAAAGGACTGGATGCACATTGCCAAATCCGCTTCGACTTCTTCTGTGAAGTCTACTCCGACCTTCTACCACACGGCATCAGAGAACGATTGGACGAAAAGGACGGGGCTGTCAACCAACTGGACTATTTGGTTTCGGAGTGCGAACGTGCCGAACAGAAAATGTATCTCTTCATCGACGAATACGACCACTTCACCAACGCCATCCTTTCCGATGCGGAAAGCTTGCACCGCTACACTGATGAAACGCATGGCGAAGGTTATCTGCGTGCTTTCTTCAATAAGGTGAAGGCAGGAACTTATTCCAGCATAGAGCGTTGTTTCATCACCGGCGTAAGCCCCGTAACGATGGATGACCTGACGAGTGGCTTCAACATCGGCACGAACTACTCACTTACACCCCAATTTAACCAAATGATGGGGTTCACCGAAGAAGAAGTGCGCGAAATGCTGACTTACTATTCAACAAACAGCCCTTTCCGCCATACTGTTGACGAACTAATTGAAATAATGAAACCGTGGTACGACAATTATTGCTTCGCACAGGATTGTTACGGTGAAACTACCATGTACAACTCCAACATGGTGCTCTACTTCGTGAAGAATTACATAGATAACGGCAAAGCACCACGAGAAATGATAGAAGATAATATACGTATCGACTATGAAAAGCTGCGTATGCTCATTCGAAAGGATAAGGAGTTTGCACACGATGCTTCCGTCATTCAAACTTTAGTGAGTCAAGGCTATATCACCGGTGAACTGAAGAAGGGTTTCCCTGCCGTCAACATCACCAATCCAGACAATTTTATAAGCCTGCTCTACTATTTCGGAATGTTGACCATTAGCGGAATAGATAAAGGCAAGACCAAACTGACCATTCCGAACCTGGTGGTTCAAGAGCAGCTCTACACTTATTTGCTGAATACCTACAACGACGCAGACTTAAATTTCAGCAGCTACGAAAAGAGCGAACTTTCAAGTCAGCTCGCCTATGATGGCAATTGGCAAGCCTATTTCGGTTACATTGCCGACTGCCTGAAACGTTATGCATCCCAGCGTGACAAGCAAAAGGGCGAATTCTTCGTTCACGGCTTCACCTTGGCCATGACTGCGCAAAACCGCTTCTACCGTCCTATCTCCGAGCAAGATACACAAGCGGGTTACGTCGATATTTTCCTCTGTCCCATGTTGGACATATATTCTGACATGAAGCACAGCTACATCGTTGAGTTGAAGTACGCCAAATATCGCGATTCTGAAAACCGTGTGGAGGAATTGCGTCAGGAAGCCATCGCCCAGGCCAACCGCTATGCCGACACGGACACGGTGAAACAAGCTATTGGCTCCACGCAACTACACAAGATTGTAGTGGTATATAAAGGTATGGAAATGCGGGTATGCGAAGAGTTATAATGAACAATCTCTTCACCCTTCACTTTTCCTTGTATTATCCTATCTATAAGCAGTTTATAGGTGAAGGGTGTTCCCTTCACCCATCCTTTCACGTGTAAGCGTCTGTAAGCGTCTCCGCGATTCTATATAGTGTATTAAAATAAAAAGGCT
>NZ_QTMW01000052.1:0-36608 GCF_003604005.1 Bacteroides sp. OF03-11BH
CCCTGGATGCTCCAGAACCTTACCCCCGCCGGAACATTCTTCCTGTTCGCCCTCATGTGCGTGCCGTATATGCTGATTGTCTGGAAACTCGTGCCGGAGACTACTGGGAAGTCGCTGGAGGAGATTGAAAGATATTGGACCCGTTCGGAATAGTAAAACAAAAAGACCTTAATAACTTAATAATAAAAGATGTATGGATTTTAAGAAACTGGCAAATCAATACAAGGATGAACTCTTGGATAATGTTCTTCCTTTCTGGCTTGAAAACTCACAAGATCATGAATATGGAGGCTACTTCACCTGTTTGGATCGTGAAGGAAGAGTTTTCGATACAGATAAATTTATCTGGCTGCAAGGCCGCGAAGTGTGGATGTTCTCTATGCTTTACAATAAAGTGGAAAAACGTAAGGAATGGCTGGATTGTGCCGTTCAAGGTGGTGAGTTTTTAAAAAAATATGGACATGATGGAGACTATAACTGGTATTTTTCCCTTGACCGTTTGGGTAGACCATTGGTAGAACCATACAATATCTTTTCATATACATTCGCTGCCATGGCTTTCGGGCAATTAAGCCTTGCAACCGGTAATCAGGAATATGCTGACATTGCTAAGAAAACCTTCGACATTATCCTTTCCAAAGTAGATAATCCGAAAGGTAAATGGAATAAACTTCATCCGGGCACTCGTAATCTAAAAAATTTTGCCCTGCCGATGATACTATGCAATCTTGCTATGGAAATTGAGCATATTTTAGGCAAGGACTATTTGGAACAAGCGATGGATACTTGTATTCATGAAGTTATGTCTGTTTTCTATCGTCCCGAACTTGGTGGTATCATTGTTGAGAATGTAGATGTGAATGGTAATCTGATAGATTGCTTTGAAGGACGGCAGATTACCCCTGGCCATGCGATTGAAGCCATGTGGTTTATAATGGATTTAGGGAAACGCCTAAACCGTCCGGAATTAATCGAAAAGGCTAAGAACATCACTCTTACAATGCTTGAATATGGTTGGGATAAAGAATATGGAGGTATCTACTATTTTATGGACCGTAACGGTTGTCCTCCCCAACAACTGGAATGGGACCAGAAACTCTGGTGGGTGCATATTGAAACACTCATATCTCTTCTGAAGAGTTATCAATTGACCGGAGATAACCAATGTCTGGAATGGTTTGAAAAAGTACACGATTATACATGGACCCATTTTAAAGATAAAGAGCATCCCGAATGGTATGGATACCTAAACCGGAGAGGTGAAGTGCTACTACCATTGAAAGGAGGAAAATGGAAAGGATGTTTCCATGTACCAAGAGGGTTATATCAATGCTGGAAAGTATTGGAACAGCTATAAACAATAACGGATATGTTAACCAATCTATATTAATAATCTAAAAATTAATTCTATGACAGAGTTTAACTCAAAAATCAAGAAGAACTCTCGTATATTGAAAATATTTATGTTTTCAATCTGCGCGCTATTTGCATGTGCTATCAGTAGTCATGCACAGAGTTTAGTGAAAGGAACTGTTACTGATGGTATAGGAGAACCGCTACCAGGAGTAAGTGTTGTCGTAAAAGGAACTACTAATGGCACTATTACAGATGTAAATGGAAAATATAGCATTCAGGCCACCGCAAAAGACATTTTATCATTCTCATATGTTGGAATGTCAGATCAGGAAATAAAGGTAGCAGGTCAGACGACCATTAATGTGGTTATGAAAGATGATGTGGCAGCTTTGGATGAAGTGATTGTGGTAGGATATGGTACTGCCAAGAAGCAATCTTTAACCGGAGCCGTATCTGCGGTGAAAGGCGACGAACTGCTGAAAGCACCGGCAACCAATGTGTCGAGTCTTTTAGGTGGACGTTTGCCAGGTATTTCATCTGTTCAAGTATCTGGTGAACCCGGAGACGATCAGGCTACATTACGAGTTCGTGGCTCTATTTATAATGTTACTTATATAGTAGACGGAATGCCTCGTTCTATTAATGATATTGACCCTAATGATATCGAAAGTGTATCTGTTTTGAAAGATGGAGCTTCTGCAGCTGTTTATGGATTAAAAGGAGCCGGTGGTGTTATTATTATAACTACAAAAAAAGGTCAGGAAGGAAAATCCAAAATCACTTATAATGGTTCAATAGGAGCATCTATGAATGCAAACTTTCCGCAGTTTATGAATGGACCTCAATTTGCATATTATTATAATATGGCTGACATGATGGATAAAATAGCTAATGGAAGCATTTCAAACATTAGTCAATATAATCCCGTTTTTACAAAGGCGAATGTGGAAGCTATGTTGAATGGTGATCCTACTGACGGATGGGATAATGTTAACTATATTGATAAAGTATTCGGAACCGGTATTAATCAGAAACACAATGTAACAATACAGGGAGGTAGTGATAAGATGCGTTACTTTGCTTCTGTGGGTTATTTAGGTCAAAAAGGTAACATTGACAATTTCTCTTACAAGAGATACAATTTAAGAACTAATCTTGAGACTCAACTGGCTAAGAACTTCCAGTTAAGTTTAGGTATTGCAGGAAATGTCGGTAAACGTGAAACTCCGGGATATGCTTCAGGCGGTACGGATTCTAATTCCGAATTGGGTGAACAAGGTTGGTTGTCAGTAGCTCATCAGACTATAATGATGCATCCCTATTTGCCGGAAACATATGACGGACTTTATACTGCTACTACACAGAATAACACAAGTCTGCCCAACAGTCCGTTGGCTGCTATTTATGAATCCGGATACAAGCATACCAATAGCTTTGATTTGCAGACCAACATCTCATTGCAATACAATGTGCCTTGGGTTAAAGGTTTGAGTGTAAAAGTAACCGGAGCTTATGACTATACAACTTCTCATAATAAGAATTTGAATACGCCTTACTCCACATATATACATAAAATGCCGACTTCGACAGCAGATTGGACTTGGTCTAAAGCAGACGATCCTCGCGGCACAGCAAATGGAATAAATTTAGGTGAAGGACAGTATAGTTCTCATCAAATGGTAGGCCAAGGAAGTATAAACTATGCAAGCTCCTTCGGAAAACATAATGTAGAAGCAATGGTATTGGCAGAAATCCGGGATTATAAAGAAAACAGTTTCTCCGGCTATAATAAAAACATGAGTTTCTCTGAACTACCGGAATTGAGCTTTGGACAACCTGCAGACTCTCCAATCTCGGGATACAGTGATGCAAACCGTAGTATTGGTTATGTTTTTCGTTTGAAATATGACTATGACAATAAGTATTTGGCAGAGTTTACAGGTCGATATGATGGTTCTTACAAATTTGCCGGCAATGTTAGTGGGAAACGTTGGGCATTCTTCCCGTCAGCGTCAGTAGCGTGGAGAATATCTAAAGAAGATTTTATGTCTAGTCTGACATTTCTGGATGATATGAAGATACGTGCATCTGTCGGTTTATTAGGAAACGATGCAGTGAGTCCGTATGCTTTCCTTAGTACTTACAATTTGATGGATGGTAACAAAAATGCATACCAGACAATTCTGAATGGAAAAGTAATGCAAGCATTACGCGCCTCTGTAATTGCCAATCCTACTCTAACTTGGGAGAACACCTTAACCTACAATGCAGGATTTGACTTTACGATGTGGAATGGTCTGTTGGGAATGGAGTTTGACGCATTCTATAATTATACCTATGATATTTTGACAGCAATGGGAGGCGATTACCCGCCATCTATGGGAGGATATTATTATACTTATGCCAACTATAATAAGGTGGATAGCAAAGGCGTTGAAGTAACGGTGAGTCATCGTAATAAATTAAACTTGGCAGGTAAGCCATTCTCCTATGGCGCAAGCTTCAATCTGACATTTGCAAGAAACCGTTATCTCCGTTATCCGGATAGTCCGAACACAGTAGAGTGGAGAAAACGCACAGGACGTAGTGTTGATGCTTCTGTTGTGTGGGTTGCAGATGGCTTATTCCGTTCGGAAGAAGAAATAGACAATTCAGCCTGGTATGGCACTCGTCCTAATGTCGGTGATATCAAATACAGAGATTTAAATGGTGATGGTAAAATAGACGAAGATGACAGAACACGTGTTGGACGTGGCAATCGTCCCGAATTAACTTACGGTTTGAACCTGAATTGTGCTTGGAATGGATTCGATTTAAGTGCACAATTTACTGGAGGTGCACTGTTTGATGTATCGTTGACAGGAACTTATTACAATGGATATGACGATAATACAGTCTGGACACAGGCATTTAAAGAAGGAGCCAACTCACCACTATATCTGGTTCAGAATGCATATACAGTAGAAAATCCGAATGGAACATTCCCACGACTTACACTGGGTAATCAAGGACACGGAGGAGATAATGGATTAGCTTCCACTTTCTGGTTGCGTAACGGTAGATACCTTCGTCTCAAATCCGCACAATTGGGTTACACATTCCCCAAGAGATGGATGAGTCCTGTCGGTATTCAGAATCTTAGAATTTATGTAGAAGGTTCTAATTTATTCACGATTTCCGGTCTTCCTGATGGAATCGATCCTGAATCTCCGGGAGTAAATAACGGATACTATCCTCAACAACGCACCATTATGGGCGGTATAACTTTGACTTTCTAAACCTTTAAAAGTTCTATTATGAAAACAAAAGTATTAAGTATCATATTGTTGGGAGCCTCTTTAGGGCTTGGCTCATGTAGTGATTATCTGGACATGACTCCAACAGACAGAGCATCAGATAAACTTGTATGGAGTAAACTCGACTATGCAGAACAGGCAGTCAACGATTTCTATCGCTATATAGATTATTTAGGAGTCTACAGGGATGGACAATGTTTGGCAGGAATGATAGAAGCTCTGACAGATCAGCTTAAATATGGTTCCTACAATTATATGGCTAAATGTCAGATACCTAGTGAAATTGCTTATGGAGGTTCTGTTCTCACAGTGAATTATGTTAGTACTTACCTTGGCAACTGGGGGACGATGTACGAATATGTGCGCCGTGTCAATGAAGGTATCAACAAATTAAAGAAATATGCTTCATTTGGTCAGGCTGATGAAGAACGCTTGGAAGCTGAAATGCGTTTCTTCAGAGGGTATCTCTATACAGATTTATTAAAGCGTTATAAAGAAGTGATTATATACGATGAGAATCTGGATAATATAAAAAAGGATATGCCAGTTAGTTCGGAAGCCGACGGATGGAATTTTGTATATAATGATCTAAAATATGCCGGTGAACATTTGCCTGTTGATAAAACTCCTAACGGACGTTTAACTAGCGGAGCTGCTTATGCAATGTTATCGAGAGCTATGTTGTATGCGGAAAGATGGGATGACGCTCGTATTGCAGCTGAAAAGGTGATGGGAATGGGTTATGAATTAGAAGCAAAAGAAGACTATTCAAATGCCTTTAAAGCAGGAAGCAAAGAAGCCATTCTACAATATTGTTATGATAAGAGTTCCACTGTGACTCATGACTTTGATGGATATATGGTTCCTGGAGGTGATAAAGCGCTCGACGGCAATTCCATGACCGGAGGATTCGGTACCCCGACACAAGAAATGGTTGAATCGTATGAATATGCAGATGGTAGTGGCTTCCCCGATTGGAGTGCATGGCATACTGCTGAAGGTACTACAACGACTCCTCCTTATGCCAAATTGGAACCACGTTTTAAAGCTACCATTCTCTATAATGGAGCAACATGGAAAGGCAGACCGATAGAATCTTTCGTAAACGGTACTGATGGTTGGGCTGCATGGAAAACAGATGCCAAACCGGAAGGACGTTCTACTACCGGGTATTATTTACGTAAACTGGTAGATGAAGCTCATAATTTTACTTCCATACAAGCCAGTACACAGCCATGGACAGAAATTCGTTACGCAGAGGTATTACTGAATCATGCAGAAGCATGTTATCATCTGAATGGCTATACGGATAAGGCAAATAAAGACATAAAAGATATTCGTAACAGAGTGGGATTGTCTTACACAGACAAAAGTGGGGATGATTTAATGAAAGCCATCCGTCAGGAACGCAAAGTAGAACTTGCTTATGAAGGACATTATTATTGGGACATGCGTCGTTGGAAATTATCTGCGACAGCATTTACCGGTATTCGTCTTCATGGAATGAAAATAGAGAAAAATGCAAATGGGTCTTTCACTTACATTTATACAGAATGTGATGATAAAGATCGTAATTTCCCGACTAAGATGTATCGTTTCCCAATGCCACAGGCAGAGTTGGACAATAACGGTGCGGTAACTCAATATGCAGAATGGCAATAAATCTAAAATGAAAACATTATGAAAAAGAATATATTATATCTATTATTAGGGATTTTGGCTCTCACGAGTTCTTGCCAGGATCCGGAATATGTGCTTCCTACTGCGGACAGACAGGGAATCACGAGCTTGACTGCACTCTTTACTTCTGGGCCATACGTGGATAAAGAGGCTGTGGTATATACTATTGCAGATGCTTCTGTAGATAAGTATGTAATTCCTATGCCATGGTATTATCCGGAAAATAGTGATAATGAAACTTCAGAATATATGAAAGCGATGAGGATTCAGGCAAAGTTGGCACCAAACTGTACTATTGAACCGGTTCTTTCAATTCTCGATCTGACTAAAGAGAATTATTTCACTTATACAGACGCTCAAGGATATAAGAAACAAATCTGCATCACAGGTGAAAGAGTTAAGTCTACTAAGTGTCAGTTATTAAGTTTCTCAATACCGTCTGAAGACATTACAGGTATTATTGATGAAGACCACAAAACTGTATCTTTAATCTCTGCGGAAGATTTATCTTCTTGCTTGGCAGATTATTCACTGTCGGCTCATGCGACCATGTCACCGGATCCTAAAACAGAGCCTCTTAATTTTAATTCACCTGTTGAGCTTACAGTGATTGCTCACGATGGAGTGACAAAGCAAACTTATACTATTCAAAAAGCAGTACCGGATAAGATTCCTTACGGATATAGAAAAGGTAGTGAGACAGAATTATTTAAATTGGATATGGGAGTCATCGGCTTACCTTGGACTGGAGCAAATGCACCTTCTTTAGCTGTTTCCGGAAATAATTTGGTAGTTTGCTTGGGTGATGGTACCACAACTCCTGCATATTACAATGCATCTACGGGAAATAAGATTGGTAATGTAACTTTGGGTAGTGTGAGTGTTGCATCTTTAGGATGTATGACAAGTGATAGTAGGGGAAATATATTATTAGCAACGAAGGCTACTAATGGCAAGTCTTTCTCAATCTATAAGACTTCTTCTGTTACGACTGCTCCAACTTTATTGACTACTTATACTAATAATACAGGGTTAGATATGGGTACGAAAGTGTCTGTTCAAGGAGATATTAATACTAATGCCTCTATTATTGCCACTTGTGACGGAACAGCCAGTTCAGGTTCCAATAAGTTTGTTCGTTGGATTATAACAGACGGTGTATTGGGAAGTCCTCAAGTAGTAACAGTGAATGGTGTAGGTAATTGGGGAGCTCCCGCATCAAACACTAAAGTTGTGACTAAAGGAACTACTGCTCAAAGTGATTATTTCTTGTCATATTATGATCCTAACATACTTTATTGGGTGAATGGAGCAAATAATAATGCAAGTAAATCTTTGGAAGACTCCGATAATGGCAATTCTTGGGCTATGAATAACAACTGTCTAGATACAAGGAGCTTCAATAATGCACAATATCTTGTATTGGTATGTACAGCTCACTTCCCGCAATGGGGTGGAACTCCATGCTTATATATGTATGACGTAACATCAGACGGTTCATTCACTGGTACAGTGTCTAGTTCAGATGCTTTGTCATTCAATCCTTCACTTTCCTCATACAATTCAGCTGATGGTGTAGCTGCAACAGGCGATGTATTGCTTGCACCGACAACCGATGGATATAAACTCCGTGTTTACTATGTGGATAATAACTGTAAGGTTATCGGAGGATATGAATTTGATTGTATCGACAAATAATTAATCTCTTTATCTCATATATGATGAGAAAGTATCTACTCGTCATATATGGGATAAAGAAATCCGTAAATCATTTAAAGGAGTAGCTATATGTCAACAAAGAAAAAAATGTCATGGTTGTTATTATTACTACCTTTTTTTATAGCATGTGGTGATGATAACACTGATATTCCGGATTGGCCATGGGCAGAGCCGGAGACTCCAACTGAACCTGTTGAAGCCAATCCTGATATTGTAAATTTAGGCTGGACCAATGTGAAAAGCACTTATGGAACCTTGCCTGAACATATCAACGTATATAAATCACCAGAAACACTGGAAGGCAAAAAAGCGATAGCTTATATTGCGGTAGGTGATATGAGTAAGGCAGCATTTGGTGTATTAGGAGAAAAGACTGGATTGAAAAAGCCAAAAGAATTTTATGAAGAGAACAACTCCACAATTGTAATCAATGGAGGTTTCTTCTATGAGGGGTCATTAAGCCTAATATGGCGTAACGGTGAAATGGTGTGTAAGAACAATGATGTAACAGCAGAAGATTGGACTAACGGTCCATTCTGGTATCCTGTATTAGCTGCATTCTGTGAAATGAATGATGGCTCATTCAAATCAATGTGGACTTACACAACACTATCCAATGTTACTTATTGGTATTCGGAGCCCTCACCGGTAAAATCAGAAACAACTCCTAATGAAAATTTTCCGTCTACAGGAACTGTCTTAAATGCTAAAACAGGAATAGGCGGTGGCCCCGTACTTCTGTTGGATGGAAACATAAAGAATACATACGAAGAAGAAATTTTATCAGATATTGGCGCCACGGTGAACAGACCTCGTTCGGCTATTGGTATCACCAATGATAAGAAAATGATTCTTTTTGTGTGTGAAGGAGATGGAATGACAACGGGAGTTGCCGGTATGACCACCGAAAATGTAGCTAATATCATGAAAACACTGGGATGTACGGATGCTATCAATTTGGATGGCGGTGGTTCCAGTTGCATGTTAGTCAATGGGCAAGAGACTATCAAGACAAGTGACTCCAGCGGAGACGAAAGATCCGTAGCATCAGTAGTCACTCTTAAATAAAAAATGTACTGCGGATATATCAGGCAGTATATACCTAATAAAACAAGTATGATATGAGAAAATTTCTAAAAATACTAATACTGACTTTCTTGGGAGCAGTTACAATAACCTCCTGTAGTGATGATTCTGATGGAATTCCCGGATGGCCGTGGAACGATAATTCGACAGAAAAGCCGGACGAGCCGGATGTTGCAGAAGCTAAGCCACGATATATTTGGATTGATGCGGCTGCTAATTTTCCTGACTATGCCAATAGTAAGGAAAACATAGCCAAAGATATGGAAAAGATAAAAGCGGCAGGATTCACTGATATTATTGTCGATGTACGTCCCACTACAGGAGATGTATTATTCAATACTAATGTTGTAGATCAGGTGAAACGTATGGATGTATGGGGTAATTCCGGATATAGTTATTATGAAAGGACGGAAACTTGGGATTATTTACAGGCATTTATTGAGGAGGCTCGTATACAAGGATTAAAAGTGAATGCTTCTATCAATACATTTGTAGGAGGCTATTTATGTCCGTATAATTTAGGACATGATGGAGTCTTGTTCCGTGATGAATCAAAAAAAGGATGGGCTAGTGTAGCTAATCTAGCTGACGGGCTAACCAATACGATGGATTTGTTGGACGATGAAACCGATTATGGAGCGAAATTTTTCAATCCCGCTAATGATGATGTACAAAACTTTGTTTTACAGTTGTTGGCCGACTTGGCTAAATATGATTTGGATGGCATCATATTGGATCGTTGTCGTTATGATGACTATGGCTTAGAAAGCGATTTTTCAGATATTTCCAAACAGAAGTTCGAAGAATACATCGGTGAAACTGTAGCAAACTTCCCGGCAGATATTATGGCACCCGGTACGGATGAAATACCTTCTGACCAGCCTGTTTATTTTAAGAAGTGGTTGGAATTCAGAGCGAAAGTTATTCATGATTTCATAGTAAAGGCACGCGAGAAAGTTAAATCTGTCAATAACAATATCAAGTTTGGAGTTTATGTTGGTGCCTGGTATTCAACATACTATACATCAGGCGTGAACTGGGCCAGCCCTAAATACAACACCTCCGCTTATTATCCGAAATGGGCTACTTCCGATTATAAGAATTATGGATATGCGGACCATTTGGACTATATCTTTTTGGGTGCTTATGCTTCCGTGAACAATATATATGGAAGTGGCGAATGGACCATGGAAGGTTTTTGTAAGAATGGACGTGAACTGTTACAAGGAGATGTACCTTTTGCAGGCGGACCAGATATCGGTAACAGTACCGGATGGACTGACGGAGGACAATCTGCAAAAATTCCGGATGCTATTGATGCTTGTATCAGTAATAGTGACGGCTTCTTTGCCTTCGACCTTTGCCACGTTAAGAAATACGACTATTGGAACGCTTTTAAAACAGGCTTTGATAAATATCTGGAATCTATCGAAGAATGAGGTTTGAACTAACCAACTAATTATGAAAATATATTTATTACAATTCTTTTTATTAATAGGTCTGGGCTTGAATTTACAAGCCCAGATTCCTTCTAACCCTATTCGCGGGAAAGTAACCTGTAATGGGACAGGAGTCCCGGGGGTAGTAGTGACCGACGGAATAGACTGTGTTTTGACTGACCAGCAAGGCCAATATACTCTCCCCCCTAATAGGGATGTTCGTTTCATTTATTTATCCACTCCTTCCGGATATTTACCGAAAACAGAACAAACAATACCTTTATTCTATCAGAAGCTGAATCCGGCCAAGCAAGATATTTACGACTTCGAATTGGTAAGAAATCCGCAAAATGAGATCAATCATTTGTTTTTGGTGCAGGCAGATGCGCAGGTTACTTCCGAAGATGACGTAAAGGCTTATGCTAAATATCTGCAAGATATGAAAGAATATATTCGTCCGTATATGGGCAAAAAAGAAGTATTCGGCATAGATTGTGGGGATATCGTAGGAGATACTCCTTCTTTATATCCTTCCTATATAGATACGGTATCATCATTAGAGATTCCCATCTATCGGGCAATTGGTAATCACGACATGACGTATGGAGGGCGTACTTTTGAATATTCTTATCGCACTTTCGAAAGTTATTTCGGTCCTATCTACTATTCATTAAATAAAGGTAATGCTCATTATATCGTGCTTGACAATTGCTTTTATGTTAACCGTGATTATCAATATATAGGTTACATTGATGAACGTACTTTCCAATGGCTGGAGAAAGACCTCTCTTATGTGCCCAAAGACAAACTTGTCTTTGTAGTGATACACATTCCTTCCAGTCTTCAGAAGAAGCTAAGATATAACACGCTAGATCAAGATGAAACGGTCAATACAGCTGCACTATATAAATTATTGGAAGGTTATAATGCCCACATCATTTCCGGACATACACATTTTAATGTAAACGTATGTTTTAATGACTCATTAATGGAACATAACACAGCTGCCGTATGCGGTACTTGGTGGCGTGCAGATATTAATGTGGATGGTACTCCGAGGGGATATGGGGTATATGAAGTAGACGGGAACCAAGTGAAATGGCTATATAAAAGTGCAGGCTACCCGAAAGAGCATCAATTACATGTATATCAGGCCGGATCATCTGACGAGTACCCTTCCGATATTATTGCTAACGTATGGAACTGGGATGAACAGTGGAAAGTGGAATGGTATGAAAACGGAAAGCGAATGGGAGAAATGCAACGCTACAAAGGATATGATCCTGCAGCCAAAGCAATCTGTTCTGACAAAGAAAAGGTGAAATATGAATGGATTTCCCCAGTTCTTACCGAACATCTATTTCATGCTACTCCCCGTAATAAAAATGCTAAAATAGAAGTGAAAGTAACAGATCGCTTCGGCAATGTGTATACTGAAGCTGTCGAAAACAAATAAGAATCATATGTTGAAAGCCAAATATTTTATATTATTGATATGCTTCTCGTTTCTCCTGAAAACAGAAGCGAAAGTAACCCTTACTTCCATTTTGGGGGATAATATGGTGTTACAGCAACAATCGGAAGTTACTTTTTCCGGAACAGCGACTTCGGGAAAACGTGTGCAGGCTACCGCTTCATGGAATAATAAAAAAATCCAAACGAATGTTGATGCAAAAGGTGAATGGAAACTTTCTCTCCAAACACCGGTAGCTGGAGGTCCGTATAGTATTACGTTCTCGGATGGAGAGGACCTCACATTGCAGAATATTTTAATAGGAGAAGTCTGGTTCTGTTCCGGACAGTCGAATATGGAAATGCCAGTGAAAGGATTCCGTGGACAGCCTGTGTTTGGTTCCCAGCCATACATTGTATCTGCTAATCCCAAACGTCCACTGCGTCTCTATACTGTAAAAAATGCCTGGAGTACCATTCCACAGGAAGCTGGGGTGGACGGAGAATGGAAAGAAGCCTCTCCGGAAGATGTTGCTGATTTCAGTGCAACTGCCTATTTCTTTGGCAATCAGTTACAGCAATCTTTGGATGTTCCTGTCGGTCTGATACATTGTTCCTGGAGCATGTCAAAAATAGAGGCTTGGATGAATAAAGAGACTTTATCGGGCTTTCCGGAAATAGCATTGCCTGATGTAATACAGAGAGAGT
Source organism: Bacteroides sp. OF03-11BH (assembly GCF_003604005.1). Classification (NCBI taxonomy): domain Bacteria; kingdom Pseudomonadati; phylum Bacteroidota; class Bacteroidia; order Bacteroidales; family Bacteroidaceae; genus Bacteroides; species Bacteroides sp. OF03-11BH. Next base: position 12,737 of record NZ_QTMW01000052.1, read on the forward strand.
TCGGGTGGACGGCAGGGACTCCTACATTATTGTGGAATGCAATGGTGAATCCATGGAAAGGATTTCCTGTTAAAGGAGTGATTTGGTATCAAGGTGAAGCAAACACACCCGATCCCGGATTATATAAGAGATTATTTCCTGCAATGGTTTCTCAATGGAGAACATTCTTCAACAATCCCCAAATGCCATTTTATTACGTACAGATTGCACCATGGAAATCGGAAGGCAATGATAAACTGGATTGGGCTTGGTTCCGTCAATGCCAGCTGGAGCTGATGTCAGCTGTTCCAAATGTTGGAATGGTAACCACAGGTGATGCCGGGAGTGAAAACTTTATTCATTCGCCCTATAAGATAAAGGTCGGTGAACGACTGGCTTATTGGGCATTGGCAAAAACGTATCATCGTAAAGGTATTCAATATTCCGGTCCTATATACAAATCCCACCGGGTAAAAGGGAATGTAGTAGAAATAGACTTTGAACATGGTGAAGAAGGATTGACTCCGGAAAATCAAAACGTGAAAGGATTTGAAATAGTGGGGACGGATGGTATATTCCGACCGGCCAAAGCGGAAATTATCAATGGTTCTTCTACTGTAAAGGTCTGGAATGATTCGATCAATGACCCCATAGAGGTACGTTATTGTTTCCGGAATTATATGTTGGGAGAATTATGCAATAATGCGGCTATTCCTGCTTCTCCTTTCCGGATTGTAATCAAAAAGAAACCTGCGTTAATGTGGTTCGATGCCGAAGCTAACTTCGAACGTTTCAGCCATAAAGACTCGATTGACTATTATTTGGAGAAAATCAAATCAGTAGGTTTCACTCATGCAATAGTGGATATACGGCCCATTACGGGAGAAGTACTTTATCAAAGTCAGTTTGCTCCACAAATGAAAGAGTGGAAAGGCGCAAAGGCCGGGAATTTTGATTATTTGCAATACTTCATTAAAAAAGGGCACGAATTGGGTCTTGAGATTCATGCTTCATTAAATGTATTCTGTGCCGGACACAATTATTTCGATCGTGGAATGGTATATAGTGGACATCCGGACTGGGCATCCATGGTATATACTCCCGATAAAGGCATTATTCCGATTACGGAAGAAAAACAAAAATATGGTGCTATGATTAATCCTCTGAATGAGGAGTATCGTGCGCATATTCTAAATGTACTGAAAGAAGTAGTGACCAAATACCCTGATTTGGATGGCTTGATGCTCGACCGCGTACGCTATGATGGTATAACAGCCGACTTCTCACCGCTTTCACGCGAAAAGTTTGAAGCGTATATAGGTAAGAAAGTGGCGAAGTTCCCCGAAGATATTTTTGTGTGGAAGAAGAATACGGATGGGAAGTTTATCACACAACCGGGAAAGTATTTCCAGAAATGGATGGAATGGAGAACGAAAAACATTACTGATTTTATGGCATTGGCACGTAAGGAAGTGAAAGCTGCCAATCCAAAAGTTTCTTTCGGCACATATACCGGAGCTTGGTATCCGTCTTACTATGAAGTGGGAGTTAATTTCGCCAGCAAAAAGTATGATCCGGCTAAAGACTTCAGTTGGGCCACTCCCGAATATAAAAATTACGGATACGCGGAACTGATCGATTTGTATGCAACCGGAAATTACTATACAGACATAACGATAGAGGAATACAAGAAAACGAACCGCAACATCTGGAACGAGACTGATTCGCAGGCTCAAGCCGGTACATGGTACTGTGTAGAAGGTTCCTGTCAGCACTTGCGTCAGATTCTTAAAGACAACAAGTTTATGGGCGGCATCTTGGTGGATCAGTTCTATGATAATCCGGGGAAATTATCCGAAACAATAGAGATGAACCTTCGTCGATCGGATGGACTAATGGTATTCGATATAGTACACATCATCCAAAAGAATCTTTGGAAAGAAGTAGAAAAAGGAATGCGCGAGGGGGGAGCTTTATGAACAACAGAGCTTTAGCTTTAGATGCCTTACGGGGATATGCAATTATTACGATGGTGCTTTCGGCTACCATCGTAACGCATGTTCTTCCCGGTTGGATGAGTCATGCTCAAACGCCTCCGCCAGATCATGTGTTTAATCCTCTGTTGCCCGGTATTACTTGGGTAGATCTTGTGTTTCCTTTTTTCCTGTTCGCTATGGGAGCCGCGTTTCCTTTTTCCATAAGGAAGCGTGCTGAAAAAGGTGATTCAAAATTAAAACTTGTTTATGAAGCTGTCAAACGGGGGATTCAGTTGACTTTCTTTGCTATTTTCATCCAGCATTTTTATCCGTATATGTTAAGTTCTCCGCAGGATATCAGAGCATGGCTGCTGGCTATACTCTGTTTTGCTGTTCTATTTCCCATGTTCATGCGCATTCCTTTGAAAATGCCGGATTGGGTACATATTTCAATAAAAGTGGGAGCTTACATTGTCGCTGCCATTATGTTGGCTACCACTTCTTATGCGGATGGGAAAACATTCAGTTTATTCTCCAGTAACATTATCATTTTGCTGTTGGCTAATATGGCTATTTTCGGTTCTATCCTTTACATTTTCACAATGCATAATCGTTGGATGCGTTTAGGAATTCTGATATTGCTGATGGCTATGATAGTAGGGAGTACGGTTGACGGTTCGTGGACACAGAGTGTATTTAATTATACTCCTCTGCCGTGGATGTATCGGTTTGATTATTTGAAATACTTATTTATCGTTATTCCCGGCAGTATAGCCGGGGAGTATTTAGCGGAGTGGATGAAAGCATATCAAAAAGAGACGGATGATTATGCTACATCTCCTTATCGTAAAATGAGTATTATGTTGATGATATTATCCGTTGTTATCATCATTAGCAATCTTTACGGTCTATACACTCGTAATTTGGTTGTCAACCTTGTGTTTACTGTTTTATTGTTATTAGCTGGTAAGTGTATATTTCCACGTAAAGTGGATGGAATAGCTTTATTATGGAGAAAGTTGTTTAACGCAGGGGCATATTTACTTCTTCTGGGTTTGTGCTTTGAGCCTTTCCAGGATGGTATTAAAAAAGATCCAACTACTTTTAGTTATTTCTTTGTCACTTCCGGACTGGCTTTTCTAGCTCTTTTATTTCTAAGTATCGTTTGTGATTATTTCCGGTGTGTGAAAAGTACTCGTTTTTTGGTGATGTCCGGTCAGAATCCGATGATAGCTTATGTGGTCGGCGATTTGTTGATTATGCCATTGGCTAATATACTTGGAATTGCTTCATTATTATCTTATTTTCAACAAAATGCCTGGTTGGGATTTCTTCAGGGAGCAATCCTTACTTCTTTAGCTGTTTTAGTAACTATGTTCTTCACAAAAATCAAGTGGTTTTGGAGAACATAAATATCAATATGATTAGTTTATATCAAATTGATCGACATATTGTCGTTCTTTCTTTGATTTTATTATTTCTCACTTTTTGTAAATGAGAGAAAGTAGAAAGAGAAAACAATAAAATACGGTATTTATATGCATAATTACGAATAAAAGAACGGTCATTTGCATATAAATTACCGTATTATTATAGAAAAACACACGCTTGATTGTAATGAAACGTACGGTTAGTTTTAAAGAAACACACGGTTGGTTTTAAAGAAACGTCACGTACATTTAAAAGGAAGCATATTCTGCTCGTAAAAACATGATTTATTGATTTATTAGAAGTGCTTTGATGAATTTGTTTTATTAAACAAAAAGCACGAAAAGATTGATAAATATATTCACTATGTAATGCATGATATTAAATAGAAATGATTGTGCTCTATAAAGGAAGGATTTCTTTAATTTCTGAATAATACTAATGCTTAATCTACGCGATTCTTTTCTATGTCCAGTTAACAAGCTGAATAAATTCAATTATAGCATCATTCAAATACCAAAATGATATTTTACCATTTTGATATTTGGAGATTTGTTTTTACCGATATAACATATAAAAAGCCATCTATTAGGAGTATTAAAAATAGTGACGCTATGTCAATAGGATAGCGTTGCTATAAGCTTCATATAGTGACGCTATACCGAGCCGATAGCGTCACTATTTTATTTGATTGCTTTCTTAATGATTGGACAAACTAAATCTGCATATCTCATCATGCCTAAATCTGTGAAATGAATACCATCAATTGTGGCTTCTCCATCTTCTCCCAGCATATTCTTTGAAGAGATTAAAATGATATTTTTCTCATTTTCCTTTTTTAGCCGATTGAATATCTCCTTTAATGTGTCATTCTTTCTTTGCACTTCTTTAGCTATTCTCTCATCATAAAGTGTATGAGTGAAAATAGGATCTTCTATAAAAATAACTGGCGTATCCGGATGTTTACTACGAATGATACAATAGAATGTCTCCATACGTTCTTTCATCTGTTCTACAGAAGCATTAGGCACAAAGTCCAAAACAAAAACACTGGCATCTACCTCGGCTATCACTTTGGCAACTTCTAAATCTAAAAGTGCATTTCCACTGAATCCCAGATTGATACATTCACGATTTAATCTTCTTGATATAATGTTTGTATGTGCCATTCCGGGACGTGAAGCACAACCTCCTTGAAGAATACTGGTTCCATAAAATACAACCGGCTTCTGGCGAATTGGATAATCAATTAAAGGCTGATCGATAGTAGCTAACGAATCAATCCCTATAGATAGGGAAGCCAAACCGTCGTAGAGAGGAAGATAAAGCATATATTCTCTCTCTTCCGGTTGCATGTTAGCAATGATTGTTGCTTGATTTGTTTTTCCATTTGGACGGGCACTATTTATGAATCTCCATTTTCCATTACCTTCCCAACAGTATAAATCAAGTCCTTTCACTCCCGTATCAGTCATGTGATTCATATGATTATTGAAGAGATTCTTCCATTTCACAGCTATATGAGTGGAATTACTACGAAATCGTATTGCCATTCCTGCCGAATTACGACTCAAGTACCAGAGAGGAGGACGTGATATGTTTTTTAATGAGTCTGGAAACCTTTCATATCGTGCTCCATTGTTTTCTGTTACTTTTCCTAATAGAGGGAAGTTTGATGCATCATAGTATATTATCTGGGCAAAGCTTATGGCTTGTCCACAAAGTAAAAGTCCAATTAAAATATATCTTATCATAGCATTTAATTTTCTGGAAATTTAATCTTCTGATAATATGTCTGTTTTAAGACTTTCCTAACAGAAGGATTATCAATCCCCTTATTATAAAAATAAATTTCACTATTAATCCCCAACTCCCGGTTTATACGAAGTTGCTTTTGTAATAGTTCCGGCGACATTTTAGAATTACTTCCCTCCATCAAAATCATGCCAGGTGCAAACAATTGGTTTGGATTATTCTGATGTATATACTTCAAAACTTCTGAAACCGTAGCACGATAAGCGTCAACACTATAGCGATAACACTGAACAGCTAACAGGTCACAAACTTTCTCTTTACACCAACGAGGCCATTCCTGCATCAGATTCTCTTCACACCAAGGATAGGGGTTCGGGGCGAAACTAATCATTACATTTGGGCTCTTTGCTTTGATTCTTTTATATAATCGTTTTGCAAAGGTATTTAAAATATCCAAACGCCAATGTACCCATTCCGAATTATTATAATCTACAGGAGGATTATTCCCTTGATGTTGTGACTGATAAAGAGAAACTGTATAGGTATCATATCCGGAATTCCGAGGCATAGCGGGAAAGCGATCATCCCCTTGAATACCATCTAAATCAGGATAAAGCATCAATGCTTCTTCTATAAGTTCTATTAAGAAATTCTGCACGGCAGGATTATAGGCATTGAAATAGTAATCATGTTGATTATAATTAGCAGGGTGTTGTTGATTGTCTATTCCTAGCCAGTGGGGGTTCTTTGCTAACAAAGGATTATTAGGTGATATCGGACGTCCTTCTCCCATAAAGCCATACTCAAACCAGAAAAACACTTTTATATCGTGTTTATGAGCTTCATCAATCAAATCACGTACCGGATCATTAGTTGGACTTTGATATTGCTTTGAATATCCACTTAGTAAATAGCTTTCTTCTTGTGTTTTATAAGTAGAATAATGCATCAACACGTCACTTCTATATATCGTTTTAGTTTCCGCATAAGATACAAGAAATATGGAATTCATATTCAACTCATCCAATGTCTTTACAAAATCTTTCACTCCCTGATAGGAATGTAATACAGGGGTGAAACGGGGAGCAGGGACCCAGACTCCCCGAATCCCTTGCTCTGTTGTTTTTGCTATACTTTGTAGACTAATAAATAAAATCGAAAGACATAAACAAAACCTTAACTTTTTACTCATAAATAATAATTGGCTGGTTAATTACTAGTATTCTATAATTACCTCTATTTTATTGCTACTGCTGTTGTTACAGAACGTTGTGCACCATCACTTGGCTTGATAGTCTCCTGTCCATTAACCAACATACAGCTCGAACCACCGCCATCCAGATTCATAGCATCCAGGCAACCAAGATCTCTTAAAATATAAGCGACCTCCTCTAATGTGAATCCCGGAACATTAGGTGTCTTATTTCTTCCTTCACAAACAAAAAATATCAATCGGTTATCTCCAGTAATACCAATAGCAGAACGTGGGTTGTTACTGGTTGGTCCGATACCACTGGCAGTATCGAATAATTCTGCTTCCCATGTGTTTTTATACAATCCGTTTTTTAATAGTACAGGACCTCCTCCTATTGCATTTTTAGCTTTCCATATAGAAGCTCCCTCCGGATAATTTACTGACGGAATCTGCATAGGGGAAACTCCTGACTTATTAGGTGAAGGAGCGGGATAAGCATAGGTTTGACCGGAAGATACAGTATATACCCAATTTACCTCAAATTTGCCATTCTCTATTTCTCCAAAAGCTGAACGAGTGGGATAAAATGCCACATTTGAGGTTCCATCCGAACGCGACATTGATTGCAAATTAGGAGCCAACATTACATTGTTTCTATAGAGTAAACTCACAGTGGCGCCATTGGAAGCAAAATACCCTCCATTCATCACAATTGCAGGTTTTACAGATTCTGCATTATAAAATTGTGTGAGTGTTTTTACTCCTGTGGCATTTCCAAGTACACTAAAACTTGCATTTTTATCCATATCAGCTACGGCAATGTAAGCTACTGCATTTTTACCTTTTAAAGTAGAAGGTGATTTGTATATAGCCAGATAATCGGGAAGAGTTCCCCATTCGGTCGATTTTACCCACCCTAAAGTTGCCGGATCTACAATATTATATTCAGTGTCTATTATAAAATGATATGTTATTATCTCTTCTTTGTATTTAAGAGTAACAGAAGCTGGCTTGGTGAAATCATATACGGACTCTGTATTTGCTGGTTCTACCATTTCTACCCCTTTAGCCAAAGTTAAATTTACGTGTACATTGGATAAATCTCCTCCTGTTATCAATTTAATGAAAATAGTCCTGGAGGGAGTATCAATTTTAATTTCGTCAGTTTGCATATTGGTTACTCTAGCCATAAGTATATAATTTATGGAAATAGACTCTTTTTTATCTCCACAGGCTAATAGTATAAAGACATAGTAGAATAACAATAATATTCTAATAAAGATTTTCATCATATCATAGTTTTGGATCATACTATCTTGCAAATAACACAGTAGCAACCGGTCGTTGATGATGATATTTATTACATGGTTTTATAGTCTCTTTACCATTAATCAACATACAGCTCGAACCTCCTCCGTCTAAATTAAGTGCATCTACACACCCGAATGATCTCATTAACCGGGCAAGTTGGGCTAGAGTCATACCTGGAATATCCGGTGTTTGTTCGCGTCCTTCACAAACAAATAAAATCAATTTCCCGTCTTGCGTAACTCCTACCGCAGAACGAGGCTGACAAGTCTGTGGATTTATACCACTTGCAACGTCTAATAGTTCTTCTACCCAACTATTACGAATCGTTCCATCCTTGATTAATATAGGACCTGCACCAATTCCCATTTCGGCAGTCCAGACTTTTGCCCCTTTTGGAAAGCCTTTTGATGGCACAGATAACGGAGGACGTGTGGAGCTGTTTAAGGCCGGCATATCATACGCATAGGTTTGTTGAGCCGATTTATATATCCAGTCAACATGATATGTCCCATCTGTATAAAGACTGAAAACTGAACGGGTAGGGTAATATGCAGTCTTTTTACCTTCCAATAAGCGATTCACTACAGATATGTTGTCAGATAAGATTTTTCCATTTTTGCATATAAGACTAACAGTCCTTCCATTAGCAAAATATCCTCCATTTAATACAATAGATGGTTTTCTTTTTTCAGACTGGTAAAATTCTATCGGAGTTTTTACCCCACTATCTGCACCTCCGACATCCAAACTCCCTCCTTTCTTGGTATCTACAACTGCTATATAAGCATTTGTTCGTGTACTTTCAATCCATTCCGGAGAATGATAAACACTAATGTATTCGGGTAACTTCCCAAAAGTAGTGACACGGGTCCATCCTAGCTTTTCAGGGTTCTGAAAATCCATTTTTCGCAAGTCCATCCGAAAAGGAGCTGCTGGTAATCCGGCATTGTTTACCAGATTTCCACGCAGAAAATTACGGAAAGCATAACGTACATAAACCGGTTGAGCCACTTTGTCACTCCATACTTTTACACGAGAGGTTCCATTTATGATTTCGGCATTGGCTGGATAAAATATACTATCTTCACTTGCAATCTCAAAACCTACTAAAGGCTCATTCTCCGGGTTTAGTCCATCATCTGCATGATCAAAGAGAATTTCAATTATCTTTCCGTTCTTCATATATGAACGATGGATAGGACCACTATATTCAAATCCCTCTAACTGATATGTTTTAGCTAATGCCCAATACGCTAAACGCTGGCCGATCTCTCGTTTTTTGGGGGCATGAATGAATTTCTCCGAACCAAGATCGTTTGTGAATGCCATACCTGTATTAGAAACTTCATGCATACTTTCCAATTGCGCTTCTCGAAAGATGGCCCTCTGAAACGGTCGGTCTACAGGTGACGCAACAGGTGCTATTTCTGTATAATAAATAGGCAAGTCTTTCGAACGGAACAATGCTCTGTTTTGCTTGGCCCACACAGCAAACAAACGCTGATATTGTTCCGGCCGTGCAGAATTAGACTCTCCTTGATACCATATCATTCCTTTAATATTATAATTCTCCAGCGGTTTAATCATGGCATTGTATAATACGGTAGGAGTACCATTAGCATATTTCAATTGTGGATTCTCTGCCGGAGTCAGATCGACTTCGGGAAATTGCAGGAGATTTTCTTTACTAATCCATGGCTCAATTGAAGACCCGCTCCAGGAGGCATGAATCAACCCTACCGGTATTCCTAAAACTTTCTGTAATTGATCGCCATAATAATAAGCTACGGCACTAAAAGTAGAAACAGACTTTGGAGTGTTTTTTTCCCATTGCCCTGTTACATCCTCTTCTGGAATACTACTGTATGCACGTTGCACTGTAAACAATCGTAATGAACGATTAGGATTTGCATTTACTATCGTATTCTGTGATTCTGCGGCAGGTTGGCCCCGAAAGCCTTTCACGGGCATTTCCATATTCGATTGACCGGAGCACAGCCAGACTTCTCCAATCAAAACATCATCTAATAGCAGTTCTTCACCATCTGAAATACGAATAGTGTACGGACCTCCAGCTTCCGGAGTTGTGACGGTTACTATCCAATCTCCCTTTTTATTACTATTCACTTCCTGCTGTTGTGCGTTCCATGAGGTATATATGGTAACTTTCTTATTAGGTGTAGCTTTCCCCCACAGCCTTACTTCTGACTTTTGTTGGAGCACCATCCCGTTACCTAAAATAGAGGGGAGCTGAATTTTAGCTTCACCATAAGAGCAATAGAAACACAGGATGAAGATGATATACGTTATTTTCTTTATTAGTAGTTTCATATCTCGATTATGTTCTCCAGAACCATTTAAGTTTTGTGAAAATTATAGCTATTAATGTCGCCAATGCAGTGATAATAACTCCTCGTAAGAAACCGAGCCAGGCATTTTGCTGAAGATAGGTTAAATATGATGCTACTCCTATCAGATTCAACATAGGCATTACTACCAAATTAGTAGCTACATAGGCAATCATAGGGTTTTGTCCTGCCATTTCCAATGGGCGTGTCAATCGCCGATATTTATAGATATCACATAGAATTGAAAAAACAATCATCGCCATAAAGGCAAGACCAGCAGTAACAAAATAGTAACTGTAGGTTGAATCATCCTTACGGATTCCGCCTTCATAAGCTTCAAAGAATAAACCTAGCATAAGTAAATAAGCTCCCGCAACAAATAGTTTTCTCCAATAATCCATGTTGTTACTTCTTGTTTTCAGAAGCCAATAAATACAAGCTAAAATAACAACTGTACCACCTAAGTTTAATAATAACTGACGCGTATACAGACCATACAGATTAAAGATAATAACCCCAGTAGTTAATAATAGAATTAGGGGGATTTTCCTTTTCTCTTCTAAAGACGAAGCGGCCTCTGTTCTGTTTTGTAGCCATTCTTTTAAGTATTCGCCGGCAATACTTCCGGGAATGATAATAAATAAGTATTTCAAATAATAAAAACTATACATCCAGGGAATCGGAGAATAGTTCATCAGGACCTTCACCCAAGAGCCGTCAGTTTTACTTCCTAGAAAAACAGCCATAATAAATGGGAGAATAGCTATTCTGGCCCATTTATTATTTGCCGTAAACAAGTATGCCAAAGAACCGAAAATAGACATATTTGCCAGAACTAGAATAATAATATTACTATATGACAGGCTAAATTCTCTTCCATTAGCATAACTTACAGTAAGTAACATGAAAACGCCTAACATATAAGCAGATAGTTGTATCCCTCCACGCAACCATTTAGACATTTTAACCGGAATTCTCATAAACATGGGAAACATAAGAACAAATGCCGATAGAGCCAACAACCACGACCGCACATCTTGAGGAGAAGATGTTACCCAAGGATACATATGCTGGATAAAAATAGCAAAGAAAGTTAACCGGAATCCACGTAATATACAATCCCACGCTATTTTTAATTTAGATACTCCTTTTTCCAGCTTATTACCAATAGAAAAAGGGAAAGCTGCTCCCATTGCAAATAAAAAGAATGGGAAAACTAAATCAACCCATGTTATTCCATAAAATGATGGGTCAAATGCAAAATTAGAGCGGGGACCCACTTGTGCATGGTACATCCATCCTGGTAATACTCCTGAAGCAATGGTACCCGATAAAACCATAGTAATAATGGCATATCCTCTTAATGCATCAAGAGAGAAGGCTCTTTTATTCATGACTTATTATTTGAAATATATCTATTTGTTAATATCCTGCACCATTAATCTCTACAGATTCAGCACCAATCTTCTGTTCTGCTTCTGTTGAATTAATATCGAAATACATAGCATCCGGACAACGCATATCAGTATATCTTCCTGTATGAAGTGGAGCTTTTACTATTTTACCGTCATACATCCTGAATAAAAAACTTTCCTTCCATTGAGCACCTTCAACTTTTGTTTTCGTGGCTTGTGTCGGTTTTCCTTCATTAGATACCTGGTCTATAGCATTTACACGTTTGAATTCTCCACGGGTTCCTTGTTTGTATCCGGCACATTCATATTCTGATTCATAATGCTTACCATTACCGTCCACAATAAATTTGAGAACCCCACTTCTTATGATCTGAATAGAAATTGTGACTTCCTCACCCGGATACCAATAATATTCTTTCTGCGCAGGAGCATTTGAATAGTTAGATGCCTGTCCACTTGAATGACTTGTGCGTCTCATGAACGGGCGGAATGCTTTTCTTTCAGCGCTGATATTACCTTGTTCATCTTTTATAACTTCCCAAGTCAAACCTATATCAGTTTCCTGTCCACCCATATTTCCGCCTAAATATATAGAAGGATTATCAAGGTATTGTCCCGGTTTAGCAGGATTCTTACGATCTTCGTCAAAAGTAGCTGTAGGCAACTTTATAGTTCCTCCGATACCTAACCATAAATCTTTACTTGTGACAGCTTTATGATAATAGGCACCTGCAAAACAAGCAACATTCGTTTGCGGCTTTATTTCATCTTTAAAATAAGTATTAATAGGATCCGTTGGTTCTGGTTCCGGTTCTCCGTCGTCGCTACTGGAACAGTTGTAAAAGCCCATAGCTAAAATCACGAATAATGAATAGAATAAATATTTTTTCATTTTACATCGTTTTTTGTTAATCAATAATATTTTTTTGAGGATTAGTATCCATTTCCATTAATACTAATAGTTTCTGCTCCTTTTTTTCGATCTTCGTCAGTTGATATTATTTCAAAGAAATGAGTGTCCGGGCAACGCATATCTGTGAAACGTCCCTCATGAATCGGAACTTTCACAATTTCATCTTTATTTTTTCTAAAATAATAACTCTCATCCCATCGACTATTCAAAACCTTTGTTTTTGTAACTTGTGCCGGTTTACCTTCATTCGCAACCTGGTCAATGGCATTCACCCGTTTAAAGGTGCCTAATTCGCCTGGAATATAACCTTCACAATCATAGTCACATTCAAAACGTTTCCCAGCTCCTTCTATCACAAAATGTACTTTACGAGGTTCTAATACTTGAAAATACATTGTTACTTTTTCTCCTGGATACCAATAATATTGATCTTCCGGTGGGGCTTGTGCATAATTCGGCTCTTGTCCGTTAATATGTTCACTGCGTCTCATAAACGGACGAAAAGCTTTTCTTTCTTTGGATAGCTTACCATCTTTCTCTCGAATAACCTCCCAGGCTAATCCAAAATCCGTTTCCTGATCTCCCATATTACCTCCCAAATATACAGATGGATTATCTAAAAATTGCCCCGGTTTCTTTGCGTTTTTTCTTGTTTGATCGAATGATAATTGAGGTAAAGTAACAGTTCCTCCAACTCCCAACCAAACATCCTTACTGGAATTCACTTTGCGATAATAGGCTCCGGGAAAACATTCGATGAACTTTTCAGGTTTCACTTCATTCTTAAAGAACGTTTCTATTGGCTTGGAAGAAGATATTCTGTATTTATGAGAACATGCTGTGCCTCCTATAATGAGACAAGCAAGAAAAAATATATGATTATAATTCTGTTTCATATTGATAAGAGATTAAATAGGACCATATCAATTAGGTATGGTCCTGTTTATTAGTTGTTATTTACACGCTATACGATAGAAGTATAAGCCGGAACCGGTGCAGCCAAATACTGCATATAGTTCATTGTTTTTCACCATTAAACAAGCAGAAGCTGTGCCATTACCATTAGCCCCCGATGCTTCCATTGTATAATTGAATATTTGATTATATTTACCATCAGTTATATCACAAATGCGCATAACACCTTTTTGATCTCCCGAATATGCTGTATATGCTACATACACACGGCCATTAATTGTTATTACATCTCCACCACTGGTTCTAACTCCAGAACTTCTGGAAACTTCTCCCATAGTACTGTTCATCCAAATAAGACCATTAGTTGCACTTGTACTAAAGAATCCCATATATCCGGTCATACCTATAGGCATCGGAACCACGCTCCAATAGAAACTTGGAGTAGCAACAGGAAACGCATATTTTTGAGGAGTAGGATTCACAACTCCATTTGTAACTTTCCAAACAAAGACATCTACCGACTGTGCTTTAGTAGCAACTATTGTAGCATCACCATCTAAATCACCAATAATGCCAATACCAGCTAAACGAGGAGTCGCAGATTCACCAAGAGCTGATTTATCATATGAAATAAATTCTTTAGCTTCTGCTGTTACATTACTCCAACGATATAATACAGGTTTATCTCCAGATAAAGCCAATGAAGTTCCAAGAATATTACCTTTGTCATCTGTAGCCATTAGACGTATACCATGTCCTGCAATACTTAACCCTTTTTCATTCAAATTTTCGATTTTATTACCTGTATAGTCAAAATATGCTGGGGTTTTCTTAGTTGAAGAATGGTTGCCGGCAATAATATAAGGGTCACTAATTCCTACACTAATTAAGTTGTCGGATCCAAATCCGGCTAATTCTGTATAGTCTTTTTTGAATACAGGTTCTGCAGAAATTTGGGGTATACCAATAGTGAACTCTGTTGTTACCCCATTACTTCCTTTGATTGAAACCTTATTGTTACCATTCATCAAATTTAATCCTTGTCCAGTGAAAGATTCATCTATTTTATTTCCAAATCCAGTAGTCAGTTCTACGTTTACAGAAGTAAAATCCATTAACGCTGGAATATACGGAACTGCTACATTCTTATCATCCGTAAGCACATAATCTGTTTCAACTCCATTGATCGTCATCGTTTTTATAGATGCAGGACCTACTTCTTCCGTAGTGATAATAAACTCATAAGTATAGATTGTTTCTTCATCTACACCTTTTATTTTAAAACTTCTCGGATTTGTATAGTCTAGTGTAACACCATTCTGAAAGTCCATAATTGTTCCATTAATATATTCCATGGTAACCTTTAGTGTTGTCAAATCAGTTTCTTCCGGAACCTGGACAATCAATGATTCTTCACCTGTATGAATGTCACTATTAGGAACAGTCATTCCTTCTATTATGAAAGATACCAATTTAGGAGGAGATTGGATGCGCAATTTTGTTTGTACAGTGGTTCCATCAAATCCATTCAATGTTAAATCAAGGGGTTTACGAGCATCGTATTCCTGATCATCTATAAAATTAGCAGTACCATTTATAACCAGTAATTGTAATTTAGCTTTAGATAAATCGACTCCGGTGGGAATCAATACAGTCGTCTCTGCTGCACTGACAGAAGAAGGTGTGTATAATTCATTATTCACTTTGACTCCTACTATTTGCACAGATTCATAGGCTCTGTTTTCGTCATCATCTGAACAAGAGCTAAAAGTTACAGTAAAGAGTGTAGTAATACACATCATACTGAATATTAAGTTTATTAGTTTTTTCATCTTTCACGAGTATTATATGTTCATTATTTTTTCTTAATGGAAAAAGCTATTTTCATTTGTTCGAAAAAAGTATTCCAATCAACATAACAATTATCGAAAATCATCAAACCTGATGAATTCTTTAGTGAAGCCCCAAACACTTTTCCCTGATCGGTAACACTTAAATCAGGCAAACTCATTGAACCTAACAATGGAATTTGTCCACATGTAAGGATATTCCCTAGAGTAATGTATCGATTGACTTCTTTAGGCGTTTTATAATAAGTTCCGATCATCAGAAAGTCTAAATTGTTTAAGTAACTTGTTTTATTGTAATTTTCTCCGTAGATTTCACTATCTGGAAATGATAATCGATCATCATATTTAAATTGATTACTAGCCCAATTTACTCCATTTTGATAATATACTTCATACCAGGACCCTACATAAGCTGCCATTTTTAAATCCGGATTCTTTTCAGTTTTATACTTATCTACTAATGAGCGAATACGTCCGGTAAAGTCACAAATAGTTTGAGAGCGGAAAGTAATCCATTCTTTAAAGAATTGACCTTTTACTAATGTGCCTTCTTTGTCTATTTTGAAAGCATCAGCAGGAAAGTTCTCTAAAATTTTGCCTTCTTTCTCCAGGTATTCTTCAAATGCGTTTCGAGTCACATGACTAAAGTCAGCATATAAATTATCATAACGACAGCGATCTAATACGATACCATCTATATCATAATTTTTTAGAACTTCTTCCACGCGCAACAATTGAAAGTCCTGCACTTCTTTATTAGAAGGATTTACAAAAGCTAAAGCTAACAGTTTACCTTTAGCAGCTTCTTTCCCTCTTGTACTTTCTGTGATTTTCAATAGTTTACCTTTGTCTTCGGGGCGTTGCACTATTTCCTCCCAGTCTTTATGTTCATGAAGAATGGCGTAATCATTTACAGTAATATTTCCTTCTGTGAAGAAATTAAAACTAGTATAGACTTTGAGTCCAATCTTATGTGCTTCCTGGAGTACAACCTCCAGCAAATCAAATCCATCATCCTTCACTTGTTTATTCGGATTTTTGGTTGCAGTTAGATAAGGAGTTTTTGAAAGATCGTTTTTGCGGTAAGAAACATATCCTTCTGGTCCTTTTACATCTAACCCAATGGAAGTGAACCCTGCTTTCTTTGCGTTATTAACCATAGTGGCTACAGCTTCTCTATTAGTTAACACCTTTGCATTAGGAAACTGCTCCACCCACATAACCAATTCACTCTGTTGTTGATTTGGAACTTTGGAGAATATGGCAACAGACTTACGAGTAATTTCTTTCCCTTCTTTTTTCAATATCCAATTGAAGAAATTAGTACCATCATTCAGAGTTAACTGATTACGAAATAGCCCCTTTGTTGTAACAGCTACTGGTTTTGTTTCTGTTCGGTTTTCTATAAACAACTGATAATTGGCTTTTTTATCATAATTAGCAATACAACCGCTTAATGTAGTCTTACTTCCTACAACAGTAAATAAGAAATCATTATCCAATTCTATTTGAGGCGGAATACTCCCTTTGGAAAAAGCAATCACTTTATCCAATGAATGTACTTCTCCATCAATCCGCAGCTTTACAACATCTCCTACATGGAAGTTCTCGGCAAGAAATTTACGGTAACCATCCTTTAGATAGTCAGTATCATAACCAATTAATGCAAACTCTGCCTGTCCCAATGTTATATCCAAAGGAGCGCTAAATGCTGGTTGAGCATTTTTAGAGATTACACCATTCAGGACTTTAATCACTTTCATATCTCCATTTATCACTACGGCTGTATATGTGCTTTGAGTCGATTTTATAGCTTTTTTATATTCCGTAGATAATAGGACAATTCCTTTTTCTTGCTTTTCCCAGTCAGAATTATTGAATAAGTCTATCTGCTTTTCAGGACCGCGTACAGTTAATGTCGGATCCGGACTTGCAGCTTCAATTGTCACTACGGTCTGTGCCGATATAAAAACCGGCACTAACAGTAATGATAATATAATAATTAATCTATTCATACTAAACACATTAGATATTACTCACCATATCCTTTATTTTGTTCTAACCAAGGACATTTATTTCGCTCTGTTTGTGGAACAGGCCATAAGTAATGCCTATTATTCCAACTACGACCTTTATCACGAGATCTTAATTTATCACCATATGCAGCATAACTAGCAATATCATTGATATCTCTGTCCGATCCTGAAGCGCCATAAGAAGGAACCATATCCGGAGTAGCCTGCTCATATCCATCAGGATATTTGCCTGTAGCCGGATCTACACCTGTCGCTTTCGGATAACCATAAGTGGGTTCAGCATTCTGAATATCACCTGTTCTCCAACGACGCATATCAAATAACATTAATGCCTCTTTGGCTAATTCCACTTTACGTTCACGACGTACAATTTGACGCATCTTTAATTGATCATTCTCACGTGTCGGGTCAACACTTAAGATACCAGGCATACCTACACGAGCTCTGACGCGGTCTATTGCATTTACTGCCGTTGCATCTAATTCATTAAGTTCTATTTTTGCTTCGGCATACGTCAAAAGAATCTCTGCAAATCGCATAATCAGGATATTATAGCTCGGATTGGCGTTTGCCTCATCATCAAAATGGTTATATTTTTTCCAGGCAAATCCCACGCCACTACTTACATATCCATATTGAGCAACAGCACCTGCATAATCTAAATTGGCAACCAACTTTTCATTACCGTCTTTATCCCAGGAAGTAGTTTGAGGATTATAAACTTCCATCAAGAATTTCATTTTATTATCTCCACCAGTATTACCGATGATAACGTCATGATGAGTGTAAACCGTTTCTTTTAAACGAGGGTCACGACTTTCAAATGGTTTCTTGGGGTTATATCCGGAACCTGTTTCATCAATACGTTTACCATTTTTCATTTCATAGGTATCTACTAACTGTTGAGTAGGAAAACGCCCACTTTGTCCAATCATGCGAACTTGTTCGCCTAGAGACATGTATTGGGTAAAAGAATGAATTTGGTTGGAAAACATCATAAATAACATTGTTTCCTTTTTTACGTCTTCTTTTAGTTGCCCTATCCGGGTAAACAGATCTGCATAATTAGTAGCCAGATCACGTCCACTTTCGTCTATAACTTTTTTAGAAGCTGCTGCTGCAATTTTAAAGTATTCTGTAGCTTTAGCCTGATCTTTTTCACCATCCATACCAAAACCAAATTTACACCATGAACCGGCATATAAAGCCAATCTGGCTTTCAGTCCTAATGCTACCGATTTATCGACGCGTCCATAATTGGCCGCTGTCCAAGGTAAAATATCCGCAGCTTCGTCCAATGTTTTTAATATATCATCTACAACTTCTTTCCAAGGTGTACGAGAAACTTGCTTTGTTTGTTCCTCTGTGACTGCAGATGTAAAATATGGAATATCACCCCATAAAGAAACTAGTTGAATATAATAATGAGATCTCAAAACCTGAATTTCTGCAAGGTAGGTTTTGGCCTTATCACTTAATTCATTATAAAAAGGCTTAGCTCCATCTAACACTGAATTACATCTTGCTACAGAAGTGTATAGAATAGACCACGTTTGTTCTACTGTGAAATTCGTACGTAACTCAATATTGCCAACGCCGATAGAACTATTGTCTGCGCGTTCGATACCATAAGGAGTATACATATCCCATAATATACAATAAGGTATACTACTAGTATTACTATGGTCCATCAGTAGACGTTGGTAACACCCATTAGCACCTTGTGCTATTGCACCATCGTTATTGTAAAAGTTGGATGATAAGTATTCACTCATAGGCTCTTTGTCTAAATAGTCACTACAGCCCGCTATCCCTAATGATAATATCAAAGCTCCACTTGCCAGAACCTTGTTATTAAATATATATTTGATTGCTTTTTTCATAATATCTGATTATTTAAAATTTTAAATCAATACCAAACGTAAATGTTTGCATAATGGGGTAGAATTCCCCGCCAACAGAGCCGCTATATGCAACCTCCGGGTCATATCCCTTATAGAAATTACTAATAGTAAATAGATTCTGTCCACTAGCATACACTCTCAAGCTACCAATATTTAATTTTTTAGTCCATGAATTAGGTAAAGTATAGCCTAAAACAACATTCTTCAAACGACAATAAGAGGCGTCTCGTACCCATTTATCAGATTTTTGATAGTTAGGGCCCGCATTGGCTTCAGGAACCAAAATCGGGTATGCTGCATCCTGATTGTCCGGAGTCCATGAATCCATTTGATGTCTGAAAAGATTTGAACCATTGGCAAAAGGTTTAAGACCAACTCCGCTCATGTAATTTACACGTTGTCCTACTCCTTGGAAGAATGCTGTAAAATCAAAATTTTTCCAACCAGCATTTAATGTTACGCCATATTCAAAGTGCGGGAATGGGTCACCAAGATAAACCATATCCCGAGTATCAATTGTCATAGGATCGGAATCTTCCCCCTGATAAACTTTAACATACTTAACAAATCCCGGACGGGCATCTCCTAATTTTGGAGAATTATTGACATCATCCCAGTCCTTATAGTATCCGTCAGTCACATATCCCCAAATACCTTTGTTAGGATAACCCTCTACCATTGTTTTATCTTGAGAATTAAGTCCGTTTAGATTAGTAATTTTGTTGCGGTTGTCACTTAAAGTAAATGTTACTCCATACGTAAAGTCATTTAATTTATTTTTATGACTGACACTCACTTCCCAACCCTTGTTGGACATATCTCCTGCATTGGTATACGCGGGACTCATTCCTACATAGTATGGTAATGGGAACTTCATTAACATATCATAAACATTTTTGATGTAATAATCGGCTGTAACGCTTAACAAACCATTCCACAAACTGAAATCAATACCAAAGTTTATTTGCTTTGATTTTTCCCAACTGATATTAGAATTAGCCAACGTCGTTTGGGCAACGCCTGATACTAATTCTTTGTCTGCTTCATCACCACCTAAATAGTATCCGTATCCAGTAGCAATGGTTGCAGCATAAGGATAATTACCGATGTTTTGATTTCCCAAAAGGCCGTAAGAAGCACGTACTTTTAAAAAGTCAAGCACTTTACGGGTAGGTTTCATGAAGTTTTCTTCAGATATGACCCAACCGGCAGATACCGAAGGAAAAAATCCCCATCGATTATCTCTGGTAAAGCGGGAAGAGCCGTCGTAACGACCATTCACCTCCAGTAAATAGCGCTGTTTATAGTTGTAATTCAAACGAGCATACCACGACATCATAGCCCATGAATTTGCCCCACCAGAGGAAGTTGCGGTTGCAGAATCTCCATTACCTAAATAATAACGTCCTAGGTCGAAACCCCTTTTTCCACCAGAGAAAGAAGTGTTCAGATTATCTTCTGCCTGGAAGCCGACTAATATTTTTCCATAATGGTCAAAGAATTTATTTTCATACGAAGCTTGTGCACGATAATAATTTCTAACGGTTTCGCTCCAGCTCTCTGTTAATGAATCATCTGTTGGATATGATCCCATAATTTGGCCTTTTAAAGACGTTGTATATGGGGTTATTAAAGCTCGTTCTCTACTTGTGGATTGACGACGAGAGTATTGTCCAACAAGCTCCAATCCCTTAATAGGAGTTAGAGTTAATGTACCGTTTACTACAGCATCCGTACCTTTACTTATTTTTTCTCCGCTATCATATGCCTGCGCAGTAGGATTCATTCCATTCTTTCCATATCCCCAATTTCCATCCAGCTCTCTGGCAGCAGAAAGAGTGGGCAACATATATAAAGACTGATTGATAATCTGTTTGGGAGTACTCAAACCCGGATTTACTTTTTTACCTTGTCTTAATGCTGTTTCAATACTAAACTTAGCCCATGGAAGTATTTGAGCATCTGCATTTAAACGAAGGTTGGTACGACTATAATTATCATTAGGTATCAAACCATCTTGATATAGATAAGTACCAGAACCGAAGAAAGTCAGTTTGTCACTACCACCACTAATTGTTACATTATGATTATGCATGATTGAATGACTTTTCATCGTTTCGTCTTTCCAATTTGTATCATACCTGTTCCAATTATCTGGACGTAATGTTTTTTGTTCTTCTATCTGTTGCAGTTGTTGAGCTCTTTGTGCATCGGATACTGTAATTTCTGCATTATCCCAAGCATTTAGTTCTGCTTGTAAATACTCCCATGCAGCCACCGGTTCGGGCATGTTAGTCGGGCGCTGAATTGTCAGATAGCCACTATACGTAGTTGTTATTTTTCCTTTTTGTCCTCTTTTAGTTGTAATAAGGATAACACCATTAGATGCCCGGGAACCGTAAATTGATGCAGAAGCTGCATCTTTCAGAACAGAAATGCTCTCTACTGTATTGGCGTCTACTTGGTCGATACTCATTTCAATTCCATCAACTAAAACCAGCGGATCCGTATTTGAATTAATAGAACCGATACCGCGAATTCGAATAGAGCCACCATCACCACCAGGTTCACCGGAAGTTTGCTGAATAGTCACACCGGGCATGGCACCTTGTAAAGCAGTAGATAAGGATGCTACGCTTCTTTTTGTTATAGTTTCAGAACTAACAGAAGATACGGCTCCGGTTAATGTAGCTTTTTTCTGTTTAGCATATCCCACAACTATTGCTTCTTCTAGCTGGATAGCATCAGTCTTCATCTTTACATTTAGTACAGAAGTATTTGCGACTAGTTCTTCTGTCCGGTAACCGACATAAGAGAAAACCAATTTACTTCCTTTCTTTACTTCAATAGAATACTTTCCATTAATATCTGAAATTGTTCCTTTAGACGTACCTTCAACAAAGATACTTACTCCTGGCAATACATCGGATTCATCAGAGACAACTCCTTTCACAATTAAATTCTGTGCTTGTATACTGACAGAACTTAGCATTAAAATTAAAAACAGAATTTTTCTCATAATATTAAATTTAGAACTAATTAGGATACTATATTTTTTATTTCTTCTAATGTTTTCCAGCACTGATACAGTCCTCTTGGCACATGGAAGCATCCTTTCCATTTTCCTCCTTTGAGTGGTAGCAATACTTCGCCTCTTCGGTTCAAGTAGCCATACCATTCAGGATATTCTTTATCCTTGAAATGCTCCCAAGTGTAGTCATGTACCTTTTCAAACCATTCCAAGCATTTTTTGTCTCCCGTCAATTGATAGCCTTTCAGCAGGGAAATAAGCGTTTCGATATGGACCCACCAGAGTTTCTGGTCCCACTCCAATTGTTGGGGAGGACAACCGTTACGATCCATAAAATAGTAGATACCTCCATATTGCTTGTCCCAGCCATAATTAAGCATCGTGAGAGTAGTCTCTTTGGCTTTCTCTATCAATTCCGGACGATTCAGACGCTTGCCTAGATCCATGATAAACCACATCGCTTCAATGGCATGTCCCGGGGTCACCTGACGGCCTTCAAAACAATCGACCAAATTACCGTCTATGTCCACGTTTTCAACAATGATACCTCCGAGTTCAGGACGATAGAAAACTTCCATCACTTCATGGATACAAGTATCCATTGTTTCCCGCAGATACGTTTCATCCAATAAATGCTCTATCTCCAGTGCCAAGTTACAGAGGATCATTGGCAAGGCAAAGTTCTTCAGATTACGGGTACCCGGATGAAGCTTATTCCATCTCCCTTTCGGATTATCCACTTTGGAAAGGATTATATCGAAAGTTTTCTTGGCAATGTCCGCATATTCCTGATTACCGGTTGTAAGGCTCAACTGTCCGAAAGCCATGGTAGCGAATGTATACGAGAATATATTGTACGGTTCTACCAATGGTCTACCCGAACGGTCGAGGGAAAAATACCAGTTATAATTGCCGTCATGTCCATATTTTTTTAGAAATTCGCCACCCTGAATGGCACAGTCTAGCCATTCCTGACGTTTCTCCACTTTGTTGTAAAGCATGGAGAACATCCATACCTCACGACTTTGCAGCCAAATAAACTTATCCGTATCGAATACTTTTCCTTCACGGTCCAGACAGGTGAAGTAACCACCATACTCATGGTCTTGTGAATGTTCAAGCCAGAAAGGAAGGACGTTGTCCAGGAGCTCATCCTTGTACAGACTTGCCAGTTTTTTGAAATCCATAATCGTATTTCCATTATAGATTGGTATGGGTAATTCAGCAGTTAAAGAGATGTCTGCTGAATGACCAATGTTATTCTTACTATCCATATTTATAAAATGTTAGTTTATTGTTATTAAGGTCTGTTTTATATTTATTCCGAACGGGTCCAGTATCTTTCAATCTCCTCCAGCGACTTCCCGGTGGTCTCCGGCACGAGTTTCCAGACAATTAGCATATACGGTACGCACATAACGGCAAACAGGAAGAATGTTCCGGCGGGGGTAAGGTTCTGGAGCATCCAGGGGGTTAACTGTCCGATCAGGTACGTTCCGATCCACAGAGCGAATCCTGCTATCGACATGGCCAGTCCGCGAACCTTGGTGGGATACATCTCCGAGAGGAGCACGAACACCACGGCACAGATAGACACGGCACAGCAGAATACATAGAACAGGAAGAAAACAAGCAGGAAGAGGCTGGATACTCCCAGGGAATCTCCGAAGAGGAAGTACAGGCCGATGAGAATCAGAGAAACAACCATTCCCGAAACTCCGTAATAAACAAGTTTCTTGCGGCCTACCTTATCAATGATGACAAGAGCCAGAATGGTGGTCAAAGTATTGACTAGTCCTACCAGAACTTGGTAAAA
>NZ_QTMW01000053.1:0-36412 GCF_003604005.1 Bacteroides sp. OF03-11BH
CTTTCGTATCCATCCACCGAAATAAATTTGCCGTTCAAAAACAAAGGGTCTCAGATGGGGCTATGAAAAACGCACATTAAGGGAGGCAGAAAACTAGGAAAAGGGCAGTACGGAAAGTAAAACAAGCCATACGGTTTTGCCTGCAAAACCGTATTCCTATCTCCCTGCCACAAGTGGCAGGGGGGAACGGGTTAGCAACGGACTGCCGGGACAAACGGTAAAAGGAAGGGACTGCAATACGGAAGAAGGAGGTTGTTTCGGCAATGCCGAAGCTCCGGATGATGACCATTGCAATCCCGCCCACGTTTGGAACTTCTCTTTTCCGGTTTACCCATAATCAGCCGCATAGCGGATGATTACGGGTAAACCGGGAATGAGAACAGTCATTCCGATGAAGGGGAGGGTGGGAAAGAATACTGCGTGAACGCAAAAACACAGTATGTCATCTTAAAACAATATCTTTAAAAAGTTTTTCAGAAGAAATGCTTACCAATATCCTAATAATTATTACTTTTGATAACATAATACAACGATATGGAAAAGAAAAAGATTACAATAGAGGTAGAACCAGCTACAGCCGTAGCTACCGTCGGTTTATTGCGTGGGATATTTCCCAGTATCATCGAACAACTGGAAAGGCAAGCCGCAACAAACGGCAGCCCCTTAAAATTCAATAAAGTAGAAAATATGCAAGAAGTATTGGATGAGATTTATGAAAAGTGCATTGCCGAAACGAACCTCCGGGAGTTTGCCCAGGCGCACTTAAATAGTGACGGATTACCTAACTGATACAGAAATACGGAATCTGCCAGCCATCCTTATTCCAAATAACAAATGGTACAGAATTACACACCTGTCATGTGGGATGACAAAGCATTTGCCTTTGTCCCCTACGAAGCATTCAGTGATTTGCCACATTATCCCAAAGAAAAATGTGAGCAAATTTGCAAAGAGCTGAACAGCCTTATAAGACTATGTACTTATAGGCCGAAAAAGGAAGATATTTATTTTCATCCGGTAAGTTATGTACGTCGTTCCGGAGGTTTCATAGTTACGGATAATCAGGCATCCTTTGAGAAATGCCCCTATCCTGCTTGCGCAGACCGTCATAGCTGCCAAAAAATATGTGATTTGATGAACCGTATCATTGAAGAGTCTTAATTATATAAAATACCATGGAACATCCAAACTCCAAATGCAGAATAGCACAAGCTGAATATTTAAGTCGGCTACCTGAAGAAGAACGGGAAAATAAGGCCAGAGATATTAGAATCGGAAACGCCAGCTATATTTACCACCAACAAGCGGTTCCAATCCAAGAAAACAGATTGATAATGTATTATAAAGAGTGGTTGGAAGGTCTTCCTCCCAACATTTCACGCCATATGAGAATGCTTGGATTTGAAGCATGTAAGACAATGATTCCGTTTACGAGATATGTGAACGAAAGAAACGATATTGGTATGCGTGACTGGATGCAAGAGCATCTTTCACCGAGTGACTTCAACTATTGGCAGGAACTTTCGAAAAAAGCAGGTTCGCCAACATTTTAATCCCATCCCGTTCAATACGCTGCCTGAAGAATAAAAGGTGCGTATTAAACGAGAATATTTTTTAGCGTTTAGTCATCTCTTCCCGCACCAGTTCCGTTTCTGTCGGGGAGAGTTTCGGCAATTTGACAGTTGCCGGACTTTCTAACTGGTAAGCCTTCACCTCATTGATAAGCAGCTGCCAGTCAAAAAGAAATTCTTCGGAACAACCATGTTTACGATAAATTTCTTTTGCTGCTTCCAAAATCTCAGGAGCGCAAAAATCGTCTCCCTGAAAGACAACTGCCGGACGATCATTATTGATACAGTCTCTCAATAATCGTAACTGATCTTTCATTGTGTTTACCTATTATGCGTTCTGTTGTTTTACCATTTTCAAAAATTCGTCAGACGGTTTAAATGCCGGTATGTTATGAGCCGGAATAATCATAGTAGTATTCTTAGAGATATTCCGAGCTGTCTTTTGCGCTCTCTTCTTCACTATGAAACTACCGAATCCACGAAGATAGACATTTTCCTCCTTACCCAACGAAGTCTTTACCTCGTTCATGAATCCTTCCAAAACAGCAAGCACCGCTTTGCCGTCGATGCCGGTTCTGGCAGATATTTCCTTTACGATTTCCGATTTAGTCATTTCTTTATAATTTGAAAATTAGCGTGCAAAGATAATTAATCCAATGGATTATTTAAAGTCTGGCATCCGCAGCAAGCCCTGCCTTCGCCCAATGAAGTGTTAAATTGTTGCGTATGGGTCAAGTTCCTTAATCCGCTTACACAAATAATCAAAGCGTTTCTTGGTAAGCGGTGTGAGTGTATCGAGGTTCTTGCCATCGAAATTCTCTCCGAAAATAAGGTCGTCCACTCCTATGCCGTGATTGTAATTCTCGCGCACGCAATCACGCAGAATCCAAAGGTTATGCAGGTTCACCCAGTCGGCTGTAATGTTTCTGATTTTACTGAACAGCAGCGCAGCAGTGTAAAGGTAGTGTCCGCAATGGTTGTAGTCATGCAACACCAGCTTGCCCTGGTAATAGATGTCGAAATCCTTGTTTTCTTCATCTTCCTTTGTATCGCAGTAGAAGAATGGAATGTCTTTCAGACCGTCCCAATTAATATAAGTAGTTGGCTTCATAATATCTTTTTTGAATACGCTACATAACCTGTTATTTGCACACTTTCCATTATTCACAGAACATTTGATGAAACACTTCCTTCAGTCTTTTTATCTCACTGAAATTCAAATCTCCAATCTTTCTTTTCAGCCGGCTTTTGTCCACCGTGCGAATCTGATCCGTGGCTATCTCCCCATCACGCCCGGCTACAGAACACAGAACCCGGTAAGGATAGTTCCTTATGGTGGAGGTTATCGGAGCAATGACTACTATTGTAAGGTACATATTCAAATCTGAAGGAGTTACAACAACACATGGCCGTGTCTTTGCCATTTCACCCCCACGGGTAGGGTCTAACTCTACCCAATACACTCCATACTGTTCTACCATGTCCAATCCTCAAACTTTTCATCCTCAAACACATCAGGGATAAGCAACTCATCATCCCCATTCTCATGGGCACGTTTGGCAGCTTCCGCCCATCCCTGCCGTGGTTGTGCCTTTATCACAATATTGTTCCCGTCCAAAGAAATGCTCACAGCCGATTTCAAGGACAAACGCAACTGTTTCAATATCTCGGAAGGAAGTATTATCCCCTTGCTGTTTCCAATCTGAATAATGTTTGTTACCATAATGTTATAACTTTAAAATTGATTATCACAACACAAATATAGACAAAGTTATAACAATACCAAAAGAAAAGCCAACTTTTTTCCATTTTCACCGATAACCCGGCCAACGGCTGCACTCGTCGGGAGGCTAGTGCCCCCCTTGCCGTGCGGCGCTCCCCGACCTATGATTCTTATCATGTCTTGTGTCCTTTTCTCCGCTTCTAACAAACAAATCTGCATAAAATATAGATTTGCGTTTCCATTTGAATTTTAGTTATTTGATACCCTAACTATGAATAGCAAACAGATAACTGATTTTTAAAACAGCAGAATGTTTCTGTTTTATTAAAATAAAAAGGGAACAAATTTTTAAGGTAATACTTACGGAAAAAACAGACTTTATAACGTTTCTTTTTCGTACATTTGCAACAATATAATAAAAGCGAAACATATAATGGAGAAGCAAGGAGAAATCATACTATACCAACCGGATGAAGCTGTAAGGTTGGAAGTACGTTTAGAAGATGAAACCGTTTGGCTCACACAAGCGCAGATAGCAGAACTTTTTCAACGTGACAGAACCGTTATTACCAAACATATAAATAATGTTTTTAAGGAAAAGGAATTGGAAGAGAAAAGCAATGTGCATTTTTTGCACATTGCTAATTCCGATAAGCCTGTCAAGTTCTTTAGTCTAGACGTAATAATTTCAGTTGGATACAGAGTTAAAAGCGTAAGAGGTACGCAATTCAGGCAATGGGCAAATAAAATTTTAAAAGAATATTTATTGAAAGGTTATTCTATAAACCAACGGCTCAATGACATGGAATATAGAATGAACAATAGATTCTTCCAAATAGAGAAAACCATTGCTGAACATGATGCAAAGATAGACTTCTTTGTACGCACCTCATTGCCTCCGGTGGAAGGTATATTCTTTGACGGTCAGATATTCGATGCGTATAAGTTTGCTACAGATTTAATAAAGTCTGCCAAATGCTCACTTGTGCTTATCGACAACTATGTAGATGAATCCGTGTTACTCATGTTGAGCAAACGAAACAGTGGAGTATCAGCTACTATTTATACACAAAATAAACGCACAGCTCCAACTTGATTTAAACAAACACAATGACCAATATCCTCCCATTGAAGCTAGAACCTACAAAAGTAGTCATGACCGCTTCTTAATCATTGATAATACGGAAGTATATCATATTGGGGCATCGCTAAAGGATTTGGGCAAGAAAATGTTTGCTTTCTCCAAACTGGAACTTCCTGCCCATACGATAATTGATGTATTATGAAATAAGCTAATCACCCATGCGAGAAGCGGAAGAGAATATAAAATTCAAGATGGAAATTGACGTATTGGTTCCCATTCCACGTACTGTCACCCGTGATTTCACCAGTTTGAAGCACCTGCGTCAATGGCAGAAACGGAATGACATCGATGGTTCTCTTTACTGTTTTGCACACCGGGAATACCTGCTCAACGAAAAGGGAGAATGGGAACAATTTACCGTTATCGGCAAACAGGTAGTGACTATCGGAGAACTGGAAAGGCTTCTTTTGGCAATGAAGCAAAAGGGGTTCAACCAATACAGCCGTGAGGAATATGAAGAATTAATGTCTTCATATTTGAAAAAGTGAAGAATTAAAACCTTCATTACACATTTAAATACGAAAACAGGATGAAAATAGGATATGCCCGTGTTTCCACCAAGGAACAACATCTGGATATGCAACTGGAAGCGTTGAAGGCTGCCGGATGCGAGAAAATCTTCTCTGAGAAAATGACCGGACGTCAACAAAACCGCCCGGAACTGGATGCCTGCCTGAGCTTTCTCCGGGAAGGCGACACACTTGTCGTATATAAGCTGGACCGGCTTGGCCGTTCGCTGAAGAATATCCTTACGCTATTGGAAGATTTCAAGAATAGGGGCATCCAATTCACCTCACTGCAAGACAACATCAGTACGGAAGGCGCAATCGGCCAACTGATGAACAACATTCTCGGTGCTTTCGCTCAGTTTGAAAGAGACCTTATCTATGAGAGAACCCAAGAAGGCAGAAGAATCGCCAAGGAAAAAGGTGTCAAATTCGGCAGAAAGACACTTATCAACAAAAACAACATCGCCAAGCAGAAAAGCTGCATCCAACTCTATGAATCCGGAACGCCGGTAAGGGAGATACAGAAAATATTAAACATAGGCAGTAGCGGAACAGTATATCGCCTATTAAGAAGGAATGGAATTGCGCTGAAATCCGAGAACAAAAATAACAAATAACGAATAAACCTCTGCCCATCCTTCAAAGATGATTCTCAAAGATCGTCTGCAATTCCACCTCTCAGCAAGATTATAGGAAAGTCCCCTTCACGGGGACTGATTTTTTTTAATTTTAATACAATAACTCCATGCACTCCTGTACCGCTTTTTCCAATGCTTCTTCCAAACAACAAAAAGCGTCCGCATTACTTTCGGAGTCATACAACACATAATCTCCAGCCCTCACAACCACATGCCAGACCGCCACGTTTTGTTCTGTTTGAAACGTATATTCACGAGTCTGTATCATCCATTGGATACATGCTGCCAGTGTCGGGCACTCGCACATATACATCGGGGTATTCCTTCCCTCAATATCGGTGCGTAGCCTATCCTGTTTGTCATACCAATACTCACAAGGCACGTAATAGTATAATTCCTTCATCATAAGAGCTGTGTCGCTATTAACCAATCTCTCTTTGTTGATTTGTGTAATCAAATTTTCCATATTAGCATTATTTAAGTTGAACATCTGATTTATTCTTCAGCTAGATTCAAGACCTTTTCATTTTTTGTATCGGGAAGGTCTTTGGTCAGCCGACCTTTTTTTTGATGTCATTCCCCATCTGAGTTCTGAGCCTTTTTTCGGCATATCAAGGTCTGGATTGCAAGCAATAAGCCAAGTTTCACTTATGGAAAATGTCGGGAAGACACTTCTTCATCGTTATTTTCCATACAGTAAAGGCGCATGGCCGTAACTTGCCATTTGCGGAATCCCGAAACCTTTGCCGAGCAAAAAGCCGGACTCGGATCGGAGGAAAGAAGCCGGGGGAGGCAGCCCACAGAAAGGGCAATCCGATACAATCAAGAAATTAACCTGCTATACCCTTGTGCGAGTGAAATAATCCATCATAGACACTACATACCTAAGTAGTGGTATCAATACACCGATCACATATATCATAGCGTAGCCCAAAAGGACAAAAGGTAATGTTTTACGATAAAGACATGCAACAGCGAGCAATATAAACGAAAAAGAAAAGCCATAAACCCCATATTGAAAACCGGGTATCAACTCATAAACAGGTACGGGTTCCGGATGAAGCATGGCTCCGGCCACAATAGAATAAAGGCTGGTCAATAATATAAGCAGCGTATATAAGCAACTCTTAAGAATCCTGGGATCATTCCTTTTACAATAGAGAATCGTTCGGATATCACTTCTAAGAAACTCAATGCCCAGTAAGAGAGCCACCATAACGCCTGTATCAAAAGTAGAAAATACATTCATTCCGATCACCTTTGGCGCGAAGATATGTATTTATTCTGAAAAGCCACGTCTTTGCGTATTTTACGATGTCGCATCCGATAGTCCGGGAAGCATTTTTTTGGTTCTTTTTTGGGGTGACTGCCAAAAAAGAACCCCGAAGCCGAAATCCCGGGCAGACGGGATTTCTCCCGTCCACCTTACCTATTTTGCAATCTTCCCTCGTCCGCATAGCTATAATAGTTATTGCCTGCCACAATCACATGGTCAACCAAACGGATGTCTAATGTTTCAGCGGCTTTTTTAACTGCTTCCGTCAAGCGGTCATCCGCACTGCTGGGCTTGCGTGCTCCTGATGGGTGGTTATGTACCATGATAAAAGATACGGCGTTATAATACAATGCCTGCTTCATGATAACCCGTATATCCACAGGGGCGGTATTTATCCCGCCGCATGAGATACGGACTTTACGGATGAGTTTGGACGAACTGTTCAGCAACAGCACCCACATCTCTTCAGTAGCTATATCGCACAAAACAGGATGCATCATTTTATAAACATTATTGCTGGATAAAAGCGCAGGACTTTCAACTTGCCCTTCTTTCAGCCGTTTATATAGCTCAATCGCCGCATAAGCGACTTTTTTACGGCTGGGTGTTAGTGTTTCCAGTACATCAGACAAGCACAATCCTTCTATTTCCATCTGTTCATACTTATATTCTTCACGTTTCAGTTTCTCACTGTTCGTCAAGGTATAAATCAACTCGCTGTTTTCCATCACCCGATAAACGTCATTCACTTCAAATACGGTTCTCTTCGTTTTCATACTGCCAAAAATTAAAAGATTAATACTCGCAAACATCGCTTGTCGCCCCAACCATAAATTTTTCCTCAACTGATTGGGAACAGTGCATTGAAGAGAAAGCGGGAAAGACGGATCAGAACGGGATTGAACTGGTAAATACTACCTCCCGGAATGGGAGGATGGAGATTTGGCTTTTCAATATCGGGCGTTCCGGCCACGCCTACCTTCGCAATGTTCCTATCAGTTCAGGAAAAAATCATCATACCTCTCTTCCGGCATAGCCGGAGCGTAGAGCGTTAGGGATAGCAGGGAAAAGCCTGGAGGGTAACGAGGACTTGCAACGAATAGCCCGGTCAGAAGGGAACGCCCTGAAAAACTAATTCGGATACAGAAGATGAACAGAACCGCCTTCCAATCATATAAAAAAACGTGAAAATCAACACATACTTCCGAAAAATCTTTTTCCGAAAGTACGTATAGGGCATGTGAAGGGAAAATTTATTTTCCCAGTCATTTCTATGTTATCGCTTTGGGGATATTTAAAGGGGTTAGGAGTTTAGGTCTTTATTATGTATTTTGGTGGATGGTTTTACACAGCCGATACCTTTTATTTAAAAATTTCTCTCTTTTATTTCACTGATATACCGACATATAAAAAAAACAGGGATTACCTATTCCCTTCATTAACGGGTGGACGGTTTTACACAGCTGACAAGTGAAACCGGACGCTTTTACACAACTAAAGCAAAAGGAGTGGACGGTTCTACACAACTAGAAGCAACAAACGGGACACTTCTACACAACTAAAACAGGCAAAGCGGATGACTCCACACATCTAATCACCCCAATAGGGACACTTCTACACAACTAATTCTATAAAAAACCGTGAAACGTGGACGGTTCTACACAGCTGGATCGTCCATGTTCACCGCCCCGTCCGTCTCCGGAGATATGAACTCTTCAGGAGCAGGAGCAACTTCCGTTCCATTGGCACTCTCCAACTCTTCCTGTGCCCATCCTTCCGGAAACCTGCCGAATACAGCCACGAAATCACTGATATATATCTGTTTCTTCTTTTCTACGCTTTCCGGGGAGTTTGCCCATAAAAGGAACTCTTTATACAGTCCGGCATCTTCCTCCACCTCTTTGATCTTCTTCCTCCTGACAGCCATATCCGTGTCCGGGTAGGCAATCTCGACATACAGCCCAAGCAGGTTCTTATAGAATTTCTTCACCACGACAGCATATTGTCCTTCATCAAAATAGTGCAGCGTATGCCTAGGAAACGAGAACAACACGGTATATGCCCATCTCTCATGATCGCCTTTCACAAAAGAGAAATTGAAATTGGTATATTTCAGGTAAGTATTCATCTTTTTCAGTATCGAGGCGACCTTCTTTTTCCGGTCTTTGGGTTCGGCAATCTCTATGCCGAGCTTTTTAGCCAGCTGATCGACTGTCAGCACATAAAAAGGAGCCTCATTCTTGGTGGTCTTATACTTGATCAGGTAAACCATCTTGGAAAGTTCCAGATAGAAATAGCGGTAACGGCTGGGCAGGCTACGGTAATCCTGAAGTTCCAAGAGGTTATAGAGCGAGAACATGAAATTCTTTATCTCCGGGCTTACCACTGCCGAGTACAGCCTTTTCGTTGACTTCTTCGTCTTGAAATCGGTCATTATGTCGAAACGTTTCAAGATCTGCACGAAATTATAGGATGTACGGCCATCCTCGCCAATGGTCGGATAGCAGAGGTTCTCCAATCCCAGTTTATAGAGAGCCGCCTCAAAAACCGTCTCGATAGGATGGCTGATTCTCTGTCCTGCCGTGTCGGTACATACATATTCCGGCTGCATATTCTTTCCGAACATGGCCGCGAGCTGCCGGCTATCCAGCTTGCGCTGCAAGTTGGTACGGTCATACCCCATCTTACGGCAGAAGTCTTCTACGGAGAACCAGGAAGTCCCGAACAAGTCTTTGAGGTGATAGCTGCCCAGGTATATGATCAGATCGAGCATGACATTTCCACCTGCCTCATACAACCGTTCAATCAGCACGGAATTATAGCTTTCCCCAAGCACCCTAGGGACACGAATCAGTTCTTTTGCCATGATAATACTTACAAAATCAATCCTTTCTCTGTTTTCATTGCCACAAAGATAGGCATACCGGCCAACATACGCGTCATAATTATCAATCAGTTTTAACGGTATGACCGGTATGGGAAAAGGAGAAGTACTTTCCTGAAGAATGCTTTATCCGCCCTTCATCAGAAAGAAAGCATCTTACACCTGTACCCCATAGACATCCTATATTACTTTTTCAGTTCTTCCGATAAAAAGGAACGGTCTATCAATACTTGCACCAATGGTTTCTCTTTGACAAACTCATCAAGCTCACGCTTTATCAATTTATTGCCCAACCCTATGCGTCGTCCAAATTCCTCGAAATCCTTCCGCCCTACCTGATGAGCAATTTGACTCCACATTGTCATCTGTAATCGACTCAACCCTCGGTCTAAGGTGTAGATCGTTAGGTTATCAGTACAGCGAAATCATCCGTTCTCTCATGAGTATCTACTTCTGTGGTGGCTCATGTATTGAGGATGTCACTACTCATTTGATGAACCATCTCTCGCTTCATCCGACACTTCATACTTGTAGTTCTGATACTATCCTCAGAGCGATAAAGGAACTGACGCAAGAAAACATCTCATACACATCAGATACGGGTAAGAACTACGATTTCAACACGGCTGACACTCTCAATACTTTACTGCTCAATTGTATGTTTGCATCTGACCAACTGAAAGAGGGTGAGAAGTATGATGCAAAGCCTACATACAAGAAGTTCTCTGGTTATCGCCCTGGCGTGGCGGTTATTGGTGACTTGATTGTTGGCATTGAGAATAGCGATGGTAACACAAAAGTTCCATTTCATGGCACGTTTTCTCGCCATGGCAGAGCTTAAGTAAACTTAGCTCTGCTCATCTGGCTTAACGAAAACCTTCGTTTTCATCAGAAGGACACGCTGAAGAGGTTCTTTGAGAGATTTGAACAGAACAGGCTCACTATCAATCGTTTCAGAGCTGATTGCGGATCATGTTCCGAGGAAATCGTGGAGGAAATAGAGAAACACTGCAAGTCCTTCTATATCCGCACTAACCGCTGCAGTTCGCTCTACAATGACATATTTGCTCTCAGAGGCTGGAAGACTGAGGAAATCAATGGCATTGAGTTTGAATTGAACTCTATCCTTGTTGAGAAGTGGAAGGGTAAAGCATACCGACTTGTGATTCAAAGACAGAAACGGATGGATGGTGTGCAGGATCTTTGGGAAGGAGAATACACATACCGTTGTATCCTGACTAACGACTATGAATCTTCCGTAAGAGAAATTGTCGAGTTCTATAACCTTCGTGGAGGAAAGGAACGTATCTTTGATGATATGAACAATGGTTTCGGGTGGGACAGATTGCCCAAATCCTTCATGGCCGAGAACACTGTGTTCCTTCTTCTTACAGCACTTATCCGTAACTTCTACAAGGCCATTATCCAAAGACTTGACGTAAAGAGGTTCGGACTCAATGCAACAAGTCGCATAAAAGCGTTTGTCTTCAGGTTTATCTCTGTACCAGCCAAGTGGATCAGGACATCAAGGCGGTATGTGCTGAATATCTATACCTGTAACAATGCTTACGCAGATATTTTTCAGACTGATTTTGGATAACGCCTACAACTTATGGGTATGATACTGCGTATTGTCTCAAGTCGCATTGTGGGGTAAGGGGATGTTGTAGGCAGAAGTGGGTGTTTCTGCCTCAATTTATCTGATAATTCAGTAATGAGAGGACGTGTACACGCAAGAAGGACGTTGAAGGGCTTAGTTGCGGATTTGAGGCAGGTAAGAAAATACAAAGAATTAACAGCAACCGAGAAACTGAAATACCGTATCGCAGTGAAAATGACGGCAGCCGACTACTTCCGCCTGCTGACACGATCGCATGAGGCGGGCGTATCACCAAGCGAGTACATGAGGGAATGTTTCCGTAACGGTCATGTGAAAGAACGGCTGTCGGAGGAACATGCCGGATACATCCGCCAACTCTGCGGCATGGCTAACAATCTCAACCAGCTTGCGCGTAAGGCAAACGCCGGAGGCTTCCACGATGAACGGTGGGACTGCAAGGTGGCAGTGGCAAGGATTCATGAACTTATAACCAAGATAGGGATATGATGGCGAAAATCGTAAAAGGAAGCGACTTCAAGGGTGCGGTGGATTACATCATCGACAAGAAGAAGGATACGCAGATAGTAGCAAGCGAAGGCTTGTTTATGGAAAATCTGGAAACTATCGCCATGAGTTTCAATGCCCAGTCACGGATGAACGATAAGGTGACAAAACCTGTCGGACATATCGCGTTGAGTTTTTCCAAAGAGGATGAGTTACGGCTGACGAACCGTATCATGGCAGGCATCGCGCTTGAATATATGGAACGGATGGGAATCAAGAATACGCAGTTCTTCATCGCCCAGCATTTCGACAAGGAGCATCCGCACGTGCATATTGCTTTCAACCGCATAGACAACAACGGCAATACCATATCGGACAGGCACGAGCGTCTGCGCAGTACCCGCATCTGCAAGGAATTGACCTTGAAATACGGCTTGCATATGGCTGGCGGAAAGGACAATGTCAAACGCAACCGCCTGAAAGAGCCAGACAGGACGAAATATGCGCTTTACGACATCATCAAAATGGAAGTCGGCAGATGCGGCAACTGGAACGTGCTTATCACCAACCTGAAACGGCAGGGAGTGGAAGTACATTTCAAGCATAAGGGGCAGACCAGCGAGGTGCAGGGTGTTGTATTCTCCATGAATGGCTACCATTTCAACGGCTCCAAAGTGGACAGGCGTTTCAGTTATTCCAAGATTGACGCGGCTTTGCAGCACAACAGATGCAGGGAACGTATGGGAATAACAGCCGGAATATATGAAACGGCTACACCAAGCGCACCGTCCGGCACGGCACAAAGCGAGTTGTTCAACGGCTCTTGGGGATTGCTAAAAAGCAGTGGCTCATCTTATAACGCTGCTGATGCGGAAGCCAATCAGGAAATGGTGGATATACTTCGCAGAAGGAAGAAAGTTAAGCGCAAGAGAGGTGTTGGGTTCTAATATTCTGTACTAATCCAATTCTCACGACACTTGCGCTCTATATTCATTCGGAGTGTAACCTACCTCTTTCTTGAACAGTCGGGTAAAATGTTGCGGGTACTGAAAACCGAGATTATAGGCGATTTCATTAACGGTGTCGTCTGTAGATGCAAGTTCCGTCTTGGCTATTTCAATAGACTTGTCATGAATGAAATGCAGGGCGGTTGAACCTGTTTCTTTTTTCAATAAATCACTGAAATAGTTGGGCGAGAGGCAGAGCTTGTCTGCACAATACTGTACAGTGGGCAAGCCTATCCGTTTAGCAGCCCCATCATGGAAGTATTCGTCAAGCAACCGCTCAAATCTTGCGAGGATGTCTCGGTTTTGGTTGTCGCGTGTGATGAACTGGCGGTCATAGAAACGTGTGCAGTAATCAAGGAACGTCTTGATGCTGTCTGTGATGAGGTTCTTGCTGTGACGGTGTATCGGATGGTTCAATTCATATTGAATCTTGTGGAAGCAATCCATGATGATTTGCCGTTCTTCCACACTAAGGTGCAATGCCTCGTTTGTCTCGTAGGAAAAGAACGAATATTCACGCATTATCCGCCCGAGAGGTGTATTCCGCAGCAGGTCGGGATGGAACATAAGCAGGTAGCCATCTGGTTGGAACTGCATGCCGTCATCTTCCGCACCGAACACCTGTCCGGGCGCGATAAATATCAGTGTGCATAATTATTCCTAAGTCTGTGAAACCGGAACGCATGAAGCAGAATCTCGACATATTAGACTTCACCCTGTCGGCCGACGACATGGCACGGATAAAGACGCTGGATACCGACAAGCCTTTCTTACTCGGCTCGCACGAAGATCCAGAAATCGTAAAATGGTTCATGCAGTACAAAAACGCCTGAACATCAACAACCATATTTCGATAGCCGCTATCGACTATATTAAGAAGTTATTCGTATATGCCTTTATTGTAATCCGTCATGTACTGAGTAAATGTTTTGCCTGTTTGCTGTTTGAAGAAGCGCATGAGATGGCTCGGATCAGAGAAATTGAAATCATCCGCCATTTCACTGACAGTGCGGTTGGAGAATAGCAATTCGTTCTTCAGTTCCTCAAGCAGACGTTGTTTTATCAAATGGGTAGCTGATACTCCGAATTGGGCTTTTACTGAGTTATTGAGTGTGATGCGACTGACATGAAGCATGTCTGCATATTCCTGCACCCGCTGGTGGGTGCGGATATTCTGTTCCAACAAGTCCTTGAACCGAAAAGCGAAATTGTTTTTAGCAATTTCAGCGGGCAAGCAATAGGCGGCAGCGTATGTACGATTGATAATCAGCAAAAGATAATATAGTAAGGAAACAATGATATTGTACGTATCGGACACTGGATTCATCAGCTCATACTTAATCTTTCCGAGCAGCCGCATATATTCCTTCATTTCGTCATGTGTGGCATTGATGTAAGGCGGCGTATCTGTCTGGTAACAATACAAAAGGCGAAAAACGAAGAACTTGTCGGCGATAAAAGTACGCATGAAATCTTCGCGGAATATAAGGAACGTGTAATCCAACGCCGTCTCATCTACATGCCACTCTTGTTGCTGATGGGGTGAAAGCAGGAGAACCATGCCGTCGCGCAGTTCAATCTTGCGGAAGTTCAGTAGCAAATATCCGTTTGCCTTACGGAAAAAGTAGAAGCTGAAGAAGTCTGTCTTAAACCGCTTGTTTTCTGTCAGCACAAGTCCGATGTCCTTGTTTATGGCAGTATTGATGTAAAAATCCACGCCGCAGCGTGTCTTGTTGAACGGTACGCTGACCAGTCGATCAGGGTTGATTATCTCGTCCATATCCTTGTCGTTTTTGCAAAGATAATAATTTCATTTATCAAAATGGCATAATTACCGTTTTTTCAGGCATAGATGTTTCGCCGGATTCTTCCGAACTTTGCACCCGTAATCAATAACAAGACATATAGTCATGAAAAAGACATCCACAGTACAATTGGTGCGCAATGCCACCTTGAAAATCAGGTATGCGGGACACACCATGCTAATTGACCCCGTTTTAGCCGACAAAGGCACTTTGATATCGGCCCTCGGTGTGAATAAAACACCGAGGGTACACCTCACCATTCCTATTCAGGATATTATCGGAGGCGTGGACATGGTGCTCCTGACCCACAATCACATCGACCATTACGAGCCGAGTGTCCCCACACATTTGCCCAAAGAAATTCCTTTCTACGTTCAGCCCCAGGACGCGGACGCCATCAGAAACGACGGATTTACAAATGTGATACCCATCGAAGAAATAAAAACAATAGACGGCATATCCATTTACCGCACGACCGGACATCATGGTTTCGGGCAGATCGGGCAGATGATGGGACCTGTATCAGGTTATGTGCTAAAAGCCGAGGGCTTCCCGACCGTTTATATAATGGGTGACTGCCGATGGGAAGCATGTATCCGAGACACCGTGGAACGGTTCAATCCTGACTATATCGTGGTAAACTCCGGAGGTGCAATCTTTCCCGAATTTTCCAAAACGGACGGTCCTATCATCCCCGACGAGAACGAAGTGATGCAGATACTTGACGAATTGCCTTCGCATATCAAGCTGATAGCCGTACACATGGATGCCATCGACCATTGCCAGACCACCCGTGCAATTCTGCGCAATGAGGCAACGCATCACGAAGCCGACATGAGCCGGCTGATTATCCCGGAGGACGGAGAAACAGTTGTGTTATGAGTGTCTGCATTAAATCCCTGATAAAAAACATGAACATAGTGGTAGGGTGCACTATAGGATGCCCTTACTGCTATGCCCGTAACAACTGCCGCCGTTTCCACATTACCGACGACTTTTCCGTGCCTGAATACATGGAACGAAAACTGCGCATCATCGATACGTCCCGTCCTCATGTGTGGCTCATGACAGGAATGAGCGATTTCTCCGATTGGAAGCCTGAATGGAACGCAGAAATTTTCGAGCGGATCAGCAGCAATCCCCAGCACGCCTATATCTTTCTGACGAAGCGCCCTGACAAAATCAGTTTCTCCTCTGACGACGAGAACGTATGGATGGGCGTGACCGTTACGCGCAGTTCCGAGAAAAGGAGGATTGATGATTTGAAAAAGAATATCAAAGCACGACACTACCATGTCACGTTTGAACCTCTCTTCGATGATATCGGCGAGATTGATTTCGAGGGAATTGACTGGATTGTCATAGGCACAGAGACCGGAAACCGAAAAGGAAAGTCATATTCGCGCCCCGAATGGGTGCTTAGCATTGCAGAACAGGCAAAGGCTCATGGCATACCGGTGTTCATGAAAGAGGATTTGCTGCCGATTATGGGCGACGAAAGAATGATTCAGGAATTGCCGGAACAATTTACCAGACGAATACAATGAATATGGATACAATAAAGGAAATAGATGTAAAGAGTGTAATGACCAAATCCTCTCTGCCGGTGGGAGGATATTCGGTCAACCCTTATGTAGGGTGTCCCCACGCCTGCAGGTATTGCTACGCATCGTTCATGAAACGGTTCACCGGGCACACCGAGCCGTGGGGTACGTTTTTAGATGTAAAAAACTGGAAGCCGATAACGAATCCTCATAAATACGACGGTGAACGTGTTGTAATAGGGTCTGTGACGGACGGTTACAATCCGTATGAAGAAGAATTCCACCGTACCCGAAGGCTGCTCGAAGAGCTGCGAGGAAGCGATGCCGAGATTATGATATGCACAAAGTCCGATCTTGTCCTTCGCGATCTCGACCTGTTGAAGAGTTTTCCCAAAGTGACTGTGTCATGGTCTGTCAATACGCTCGACGAGCAGTTCTGCGCAGATATGGACAACGCCGTAAGCATTGAACGCCGTCTGAAAGCGATGCGTCAGACATACGAGGCAGGTATCCGCACCGTATGCTTCGTCTCGCCCATATTCCCCAGAATAACAGACGTGAAGGCAATAATAGAGGAGGTAAAAGATTATGCTGATTTAATCTGGCTTGAAAACCTGAATTTACGCGGGCAGTTCAAAGGCGGGATAATGACGTATATCCGTGAGAAGTATCCTGACCTCATACCGCTTTACGAGGAAATTTACAATAAAAAAAGGCTTGAATACTGGCAGGCATTGGAGCAGGACATTTCAAATTACGCCAAGGAGCAGGGCTTCCCGTATCGTATAAACGATCTGCCATACGGACGCTCGGAAAAAGGCAAACCTGTCATCGTAAACTACTTCTACCACGAAAAAATACGATTGACAAAATGAGGCTATGCCGGACTGATGCAGAAAAGTTGTAGCGCGGATAAAAGCACCATGTATGTGGATAATATCCGGCAATCTTCCGAGCGTATGCGGGAGATGCTCAACACGCTGCTGGATTTCTTCCGTCTGGACAACGGCAAGGAGCAACCCAACCTTTCCCCTTGCAGGATTTCCGCAATCACGCATATTCTTGAAACGGAGTTCATGCCCATTGCCATGAACAAGGGGCTGACTTTGATAGTGGAGAGCCACACCGATGCGGTGGTTTTGACCGACAAGGAACGTATCCTGCAAATCGGCAACAACTTGTTGTCAAACGCCATCAAGTTCACGGATAACGGTAGTGTATCATTGGCAGCGGATTATGATAACGGTTTGCTGAAACTTATCGTTGAAGATACCGGTACGGGCATGACCGAAGATGAGCAACAACGAGTATTCGGTGCATTTGAACGTCTTTCAAATGCCGCCGCAAAAGACGGCTTCGGATTAGGCTTCCTGCAACCAGCCGTTATCCAACAGCCGGGTTAAATGCGTCCTCCCTATCTCGGCCGTCCCTTGCAGGACGACACAGCGGTCTTTCTCCTGGAGCTTTCTTAATTCCTCCAGTGAAGCCGCCATTTTCTCCGCCATTGTTGCCATAACCGTTTTTATTTAGATTCTGATTATTTTCGTGCAAATACTCGTTTTTAGACACGTGTAAATACTCGTTTTTAATTATGTGCATTTACTCGTATTTGTTGCAAAAATACAATATTTGTTCCGATAATCAGCTACTAATGAAGTCTTTTTTTACTTGTTGTATCGTCGAAACGGCCTTTCCCGTGAGCTTCGCCACGTTCCGGATCGAGTAGCCTTTCTTTAACAAGGCGATCGCCTCCCGGTATTCCTCTTTCCTCTGTTCGGCCGTTTTCCGACTTCCCGGCTTCCGTCCCAGCCTGCCCCCTTTCTGGATGTACAACTCCCGTCCGCTATTAAGGCGGTCAATGATCCCCTGGCGTTCGATTGCGGCCAGTTCCCCCAATAGGGTAGTAATCAGAGAGGACAAGGGGTTTACCGTCTTGTCCGGCCGTAATGTTTCCAGGTTCAAGTTTTGGATATACACGCATATTTTATGCGTGTGCAGCGTATCGAGTGCCTTTAGGATCTCCAGGGTGGAACGCCCCAGGCGTGAGATCTCGGTCAGCAACAGCATATCCACCCGGTTCTGCGGATCTGTGCAGTATTCCAGGCAACGGCTTAAAATCGGGCGTTCGATATTGGCCTTTCGTCCGCTTATCTTTTCCTCAAAGACCGCCGTCACCTCGTACCCCCGTCCGGCTGCGAACCTCTCCAGATCGACAACCTGCCGTTCGGTCGATTGCCTGGCCGACTGCGAGCTTACACGTGAATAAATAACCACATTCATCCCTTTTGCTTTTGTTCTTCCTTATCTATTGTTTTAATCACCTTATCCACCTCTTTCAAGGACGGCATTATTTCCGGATCTATCCAAAAAAGAAATTCGCTAATTAACCTATAATTACTATCTTTGCATTGTAATGCTTGGTAAAGCCTCTGTTTTCAAAACACGTAACCAAGTCAAGGATATACCCGTTCATCAAGAACGGGTTTTTCTTTTGCGACAGCCCATTCATAAGACAAAGGATATTATAACAGGTCAGTAATCACAGCCGCCGGAATATCCAGCTTTGAGAAAGCGAACATCTTTTTCCCCAGATCCTTTAACGAGGCTCCGATATGGTACACGTCCGTTTCATCAACGATCAGGAAACGGTCGTGACTGTCCCGGTACGTCCTGATGTCGATAGGTGTGTACTGGCTGTTATGCCTGTCAAGATCAAGTTGGAGTTGCTGCGTGATACGCTGGGTGTAAATGGTGGCCGAGACACCGACGCTGCGTTTACTCAACATGAGCAAGACCGTTTCGTCCACATAGTTGTCGATAAGCACGATCGAACGCCTGGCCGACTTTACCAGATCGGTAGCGAACTTGTACGCATCGAAAATCTGGCCGTTATAAAAAATGCCTTCGACCGGGGGCAAGGCAGTACGCACAAAAAAATCTATCTTCTCGGTATGTTGAGCGACAGTCCTTTCAAGTTCTGACAAACGTTTATTAATGGAATACCCTTTTAAAAGATAGTCCTTTAAAACCTTATTCGCCCATTGCCTAAATAAAATACCTCTTTTACTATTGACACGAAACCCAATGGATATGATCGCATCCAAATTGTAATAAGTCAGATTGCGCATCACTTGCCGTTTGCCTTCCTGTCGAACTGTTCGGAAATCCCGAACAGTTGAACTTTCCTCTAATTCTTTCTGATCATATATGTTTTTTATATGCTCGCTTATATTTGCTTTGCTGGATTGAAAAAGATCCACAATTTGCGCCTGTGTCAGCCAAACGGTTTCATCTTCCAGCCTCACTTCCAACCTGACCGCTTCATCCGGCTGGTATAATATGATTTCTCCCTGTTCCATTACTTATTTACCTTTTCTTAATTCATCAAGCCTCTGCATCGCACCGCTGAACTTCTCACTAAACATCATATCATCGGGCAAAACAAACCAGGTGGGAATACCTCTCGACTGTGGATTACCTATACATTCATCTTGCCCGTTCTGTTTGCGGTAATCGTCCCATTCACTATAAGCGATGTTCCAACGAATACCTAATTTATAGGTATTTTCCCATTTAATAATAGCCAGTGAATAGGCCGGATCATCTTTGCCGTCATAAATCACTTCTACAACTTCAACCACCCCTTTAGGGGAATTTATAAACTTCGGATTTTTATACGAATAAGTGCTCATGTCTTTTATTTTTTATTCATAGCACACAAAGATACTCAAAAACAAATATATACATATATACATACGTATGATTAACGTATAAAAACATTTATGGTTATTCTAATCTTTGATTAATTCCGGTACAGAAACAAAACGTACCGAAAGGTGGAAACCGGATTTATTTCGGTACGCTTCCCCGATCGGCACAAAAAACACGCAAAAAACGAAAAATACTACTTTTAGTATTTTAGTATATTAGTTTTTGACTATATTTGCGGACATGACAACCATTTAAAAAACTGAATTTATGAGCAAAGCAAAAGTAATCTCCGTATTGAATCACAAAGGGGGAGTAGGAAAGACTACAACCACGATCAACCTGGGCGGCGCGTTACGTCAAAAAGGGTACAAGGTTCTTTTGATCGACCTTGACGGACAAGCCAACCTGACTGAATCGCTGGGCTTCTCTGCGGAGCTTCCCCAAACGATCTACGGTGCGATGAAAGGCGAATACGACCTGCCGATCTACGAGCATAAGGACGGCCTTAGCGT
Source organism: Bacteroides sp. OF03-11BH (assembly GCF_003604005.1). Lineage (NCBI taxonomy): Bacteria > Pseudomonadati > Bacteroidota > Bacteroidia > Bacteroidales > Bacteroidaceae > Bacteroides > Bacteroides sp. OF03-11BH. Next base: position 20,429 of record NZ_QTMW01000053.1, read on the forward strand.
CGTTCCCTCCTGCCTGGATCTCTCGGCCGTTGAAACGGAGTTAATCAACGAGGCCGGGCGGGAACTTATCTTAGCCCACCTTATCAAGGGCCAAAAGGAGAAATTCGATTATATCCTGATCGACTGTCCCCCCTCGCTGTCGCTGCTCACGCTTAACGCACTGACGGCCTCGGATCGGCTGATTATCCCGGTTCAGGCTCAATTCCTGGCAATGCGTGGAATGGCCAAACTTATGCAGGTCGTCCACAAGGTGCAGCAACGTTTGAACTCGGATCTTTCGATAGCCGGGGTTCTGATAACCCAGTACGACGGAAGAAAGAACCTGAACAAGAGCGTTTCGGAACTGGTACAGGAAACATTCCAGGGCAAAGTGTTCAGCACCCATATACGCAACTCCATTGCGCTGGCCGAAGCCCCGACACAAGGGCAGGATATTTTTCACTATGCCCCCAAATCTGCCGGGGCAGAGGACTACGAAAAGGTATGTAACGAACTGCTAACAGAAATAAAGTAACCATATGGCAAAGAAGAACGATTTAAAAAACAGTATGTCGGCCGGGCTGACCGGGGGATTAGACAGCCTGATCCAATCCACGGCCGGGCAAAAAGAGGCTCAAAAGCCGAAGAAAGCGAAAACCGTGCATTGTAATTTTGTCATGGACGAAACCTATCACCAGAACTTAAAGCTGATCGCGATCCGCAAAGGCGATTCGCTAAAATCGGTATTGCAAGAGGCTATATCTGACTACTTGGATAAAAACAGTTCCCTGCTATAACAGCGTATCGGGAATATACAGGGCAAACACTCCACAAAAGAAATTCTCCAGGAAAAAGGTACGCAAAAAGCAACCCTACACATCAAAAAGTATATTGAAAATGCGATTCCCTATAAAGAACCCGTTGGCAGGATTAATCTTGCGTATGTTTAACCTGCCAACGGGTACGATATTAATTAAACGTTTACGTCTTTTGCCGCATTAACCCAGCCTGTTGTCTCTGCATCAAACTGGATCGGATTCAACACAGCCTCTCCCTGATCAGTATAACCACCACCGAAAATCAACGTGTAGATATGACGCTTGCCCTGTTCCCATGTATCTCCGAACGGAACATAAATTGTTTTGTATTCGCTTGCTGAACCCAACAGATAAGCTCCGGACTGCCGGATTTTGCAGGCGATCTCCAGATAACATTGCTTCGCATTATCGGCCTCCAACTTGCTTTTGGTGGCTGTTTCGGAAACTTTCCAAGCAGTCAGCTCCTGTGGTATATTCAGCATAGGAGTATTTGTGGTAATATCGGTAGCTTCGGTATTGCTATTGACCGTGATGTTTGCGTTTTTCACTACGGTAAATGCGTGTGGAAATGCTAAATCAGACGAACTCCAACTTCCCGTTCCATCGGCTGCCGCAGGCAATGTGAAGGCGCCGGCAAATTTGAAATTATGAATCTTGATCACGTCGATGTCCACCTGCATGTTATCGTATTGGGTCTTTGCTTTGAATACGACCTGTGACAGAATATGTTTGAAATTAAATTTCACTATTCCGTTGTTCATGTCTTTTGTCTGGCCTTTGGCCATGGCATACATCACGTCGTAGTTTGCATGAGTACCGGCTCCATACTCATCCATGCAGGTATAACTTATCTTTTGGACATCCTTGGTGGCTTCCCAACTATAAAACACCATCATGTCTTCACTAACCGTTCCGGGATTGAACGCGTAAAAGTCCAAAGCCTCGGTAGGCCAATAACGAAGGTCGCTCGCATTGTCATAATCCCACTTACCATTTTTGTACACGATCTTCACTCCGTCATGTTCAAATTCCGTGTCGTTCTTTCCCATGAAGGCAGTACCATCCGCCGTAAAAGCGAACACGTCGAAATCGGTGTTCTTCAAGTTGGTGTTGGTAGTAGGGGTAGCCCTCGTTTCCGCCGCATTACTTAACACGTTAAAACCAATCGCATTTCGTGAGGAGGTTTCCACATTCGCAATCTCCTCTTCTGAGCAACTCATCAGTAGTACTCCAAAGATTGCCCAAAGCATTACTGTACTTTTTTTCATAAAATGAATAAAATTGTTAATAAATATAATTAATAAAACTCGATTACAACACTATATCCACATTCACATCATCCCAATCATCAACGTCCACATCAAATCCCGGACCGCCACTTCCCGGCTCGGATGGTACCTCATAATCAAAATTCAACACCAGATGCACATCACCGATATGCCCCGCTACCGGGACATCATGCACTTGGTCGCTCACGTCCTGTTCCAATACAGACATGCTGCCTGAACGGTTCTTGAGATACAGCCGGAAAACATTGGGCTCTCCTTCAAGTGCGGAATGTCCAAACGTATAGAATCCGCCTATAATCTGATTCCGTGAAACCATTCCATCAAAGAGCAGGCTCTCCGAAAGATCGGCGGGCAAACTGTCGCCGGACATGTTAAGCGAGCCGGACATGCCGGAAAGAGCGGCCCGCAAATCCGCCACCCTGTCCAGTCCCCGAATTCCGTTCACCTCATACGTGTAGTGACATACCATGTTTACGGGAGTTAGCCGTATTATCTTCGTGCTTCCTTCCGGAATGTCCTTGAGGATAACTCTGTCTATATGGTCGCCACACAGCCAGGGTGGGGTGACGGCCATTGTCTGGTTATCCGGCGACCGAACATCACGCGTATCGGCAGTAAAAAGCGTGTAACTGCCGTTTTCTTTCCAAACCATCCCGTCGGTATCGTAGTTGAAGCAAATTACCCGGTAATCATTCTCGGGGAGCTCCACTTCCCCATCCTCTCCTCCGGGGAAATCAAATATCCACGTGTTGCTTTCATCATCGGTCGGATAAAATACGACCCTCATGCCTTCAGGCTTGTCATGATTGGAAATCTTGGTCCAGTCGAATACTACCCGCACCGTGGCAAAGTGCGGATGATCGTAACATAAATCCTTATGCTCACAAGCCGTCAGTCCCATCCATAAAAATATGAACACCAGACTAAAGCGTATCAGTATCACTGCCTGCCTCCTTTCTTCCGGCTATAATTCCCCCGCCCGATCAACCACACCAAAGAGATACCCGCCTTGGTCGAGCCGAACCAGCAGCGTTTTTTAGTGGTCTGCCATACATAGTGACCGTCCAAAGGGATGTACTCCTTGTACAATCCTCCAAGGTAGCCGATTCCCAACGTGAAATCCACATTGAACCGATGTCCCACAGGTAACGAGTAGCCGTAAGCCACGCCTCCCCCGTAACTCCATTTATCCCCCAAGTAACCTTTCCCACCCAATTCGAAATCATAGGTGACGATCTGCCCGTACAATCCGACATGATGCCCGGAAAACGGTTTTTCCACCGCTCTCCGACCGAACCAGCGGCGCAACTCCACATCTCCCCCATAGATACGCCAATAATTATGCTTCCGATCACTTTTCCACCAGGCATACATCCAATTCCCGGCCACAGACCAGTTCTTCCCCAAACAGAACTCAACCCCGATGTCAGGTATCAAAACAGCGTCATAAAGCAAGTTTGTTTTCACCGCCATGCAAAACGGCCGTTTCTTTACCGGAGCTATGACGGTAACGGTATCACGGATGCACAACGTATCACGTGTATGTATATATACCGTATCTCTGACGGGATTTATCGGATCACTATCATAGCATATTTTCACCATCGACGAACGAAGTTTCGGAAAATGGAATTTATACAAATATGAGTATGGCCTCCCCCCTTTCAGTCTTTTCAGTTCTCCCCCCCAATAAGGGCTATCCTGGTTTTCCAAACGTACGATCTTCTCCAACAAACGAAGGACATCCTCCCTCTCCGGAACATTCACATCCGCTCTCACCATCGTTATAAGTCCGTTCCAGTCGCTTCCCGAAAAATGAAAATCCCTCTCCAATACCGGAATCTTTATATAAGGTGATATATACCGCCACAAAACCTCTGCTCGTTTTTCAGACAGCCTTCCATTCAACAGCCCCCCTCCTTCCGGGGAAGCTCCTCCTATTATTTGAATTTTCCTGATAAGACGGACGGAGTCGTTCAATGCGGAACAGATTTTAGCAAACCGCTCCATCTCGTTCCCATTGTCAAGTAAACATGTATCTATATTTACCTTTCCTTGATGAAAATAGATCCTTACCGAATCACGCTTCTCCTGAGCGGATATTTCTCCGCTTATACTCAACACGAGCACGAACAATACACATTTAATATAAAAAAACATCTTTTCGTCATTTAATCATTTGTTAATATGACAATCCAAACCCAGGCTTTTACACCCCCTGAATTTCAACCGCTAAAGATATGCACTTATAAACCAACCTCCAAAGCAAAAAACAAGTATTTTAAACTTATAAATACTTAAAAAGACAACCACACAACAGCTACAACACTTACCACAGCAGCCAATCACGCTTACACAACAATTAAAAACACTTAACATCATAAAGAAAAGTACTTAAACATACAAAAAAAAAAAAAAAACAGTTATTTTTGCAGGAAACATTATACTTAATAACACTTAAAACAATAAAACACATGAAAATCAGCACAAAAGCCGCTACTTTTCTAAGTTCAATAAAAACTCAAACTTACGACAAAAAAGAAAGAGAAATGATAATAACGTATCAACAAAAACGTGTCTTTCATCTATCCCTGCTCATGCTGGCCTTATGCGCACCCATATACATATATTCAGTTCCATTTCCCAATGAACAGTTTTATTATATTAACAGCGTATTATTCCTGTTTATCATTATGTGCACTCTCGCTTATTTTAAAAAGAGAGTAAATCTGACCACGACCTTTTCCATTATACTGATAGCCATACATATCGAGATTTTTATCGAAATAATTTATTGCTCAATATGTAGCGGATATGAATATAGTTATCAAAGAGCATTGATAATGAGTAACATTAGTATCTCTCTCTTATTTACCATGCTTTCCATCTGTGCCTATATGAGTAATATCTCCATCCTATTGTCCTCCCTTACCATAGCTTCCTATACAATCTGCACACTTATCACCGACGAACCGTTCCTATACAGTTATCTGCCTTTGATCATCATCATATACACCATGATCCCCTTATTAGGAAGATCCTTACACAGTAATATCAGCAGCTTGCTAAAAAGTAGCAACTTGCTAAAAGAGGAAGAGGAAATGCTTTTGAAACGTCTCCAAATGAAAAAGGAAGAACTATTCGCGTTCGCCGAGTTGTTAAGCGAGAATAACCCGGAAGAAAAGACAAGCTCCCTGTTAAACATAATAGGGGAACAATCCAAAGAAAATCTTTTTACAGCCCTTGCCGCATACCAGAAAAAGGAAAAAAGTAAACTTGATACAATCAGGAGAATATATCCCAATTTATCCCCGTCCGAATTAAACATCTGCCGTTTAATACTGCAAGACAAGACCGTCAGCCAAATATGCGAATTATTACATCGGAGTAGCGGAAACATAACCAGCCAACGAGCGAACATACGTGCCAAACTCGGACTGAAAAAAAGCGACAATTTAAAAGAAGCATTACAAGAACGCATGAGGCTGTATGAAGAAGAACACCACCGGCAAGAGGAGTTTTCAGCCATGCGTTAGGGATTGCAGAGTAAAGCCCACAGCCTTTAGGCGAGGACTTGAAACGTAAAGCCCGACCGTCCCACGGGAACGCCCAAAAGAAAAAAAATCCCCCGAACATTCATCCGGGGGACATCCAAGCCGTCACATCAATTATAATACAGATTCAGATCATCCGTGCCAATCTCCTTTCCGTCCCGGAAAACAAGGCGTAAATCAATCCTCTCTCTGTTTTCATTGCCACAAAGATAGACATACCGGCCAACATACGCATCATACTTATCAATCAGTTCTAACGGTATGACCGGCATGGGAAAAGGATACACCTATATTGCATATAGCGGAAAATTTGTAAGATTACCCTGTACTTTATAAGGCAACATAGAAAATCTCTCCGCATGCAATTCCGGTCTTTTTCCCAGTAATGCTGTCAACGAATTGGCCCGGACATTCCCTTCGGCCTTCACTTCTATCGGCACCATTTGGGCATTACGTTGAATAACAAAATCCAACTCAAGACGCGAATTGTCTGTGTTATGGTAATAAATCGGTGACACGCCCTTACTTTTCATCTGCTGCAATACATACTGTTCAGTCATTCCTCCCTTGTATTCCTTAAATATGTCGTTTTTAATCAAGACTTGGGCCGGATCTGTCTTGACCATAGCACCCATAAGCCCCAAATCAACCATATAGAGTTTGAAAGCCGACAGGTCTTCATAAATATCAAGCGGAAGCTCCGGTTTGGTACATCGAGGCACTTTATACAACAACCCGGCATTTACAAGCCATTGAATGGCCATCTCAAAATCATTGGCTCTGGCACCTTTTCGCAAAGCTCCGTAAATGAATTTCTTGTTTTCTTTAAATAATTGGGAAGGAATGCTGTTCCATACCATTCGGACACGCGGAACCTGTTCTTTGGGCGCATGTTTTGAGAAGTCAAGATCATAGCCTTGCAAAATCTCCGACTGTATTCTTCTGACTTCCAGCAAGGAATCCGTTTCTACATATTTGAGTACAACTTCCGGCATACCACCTACATAATAATATTGCCGAAGGAGATCCGTATATTTGTCATGCAGGAGGCTTATCGTTTCAAAATCCCCACTCATAAGCAATTTACAAGCTTCTTCTTCTCCCTTGGCGACAAGAAACTCTTCAAAGTTCATAGGAAATATATTGATGACATTTACCTTCCCTACGGGATAAGACACATCCTGATGAAGGGATATCCCCAAAAGTGAACCTGCCACAGCTATATGATACTCCGGAACCTCCTCTTTAAAATACTTCAAAGATTCCAGTGCTTCCGGGATATCTTGTATCTCATCAAGGATAATAAGCGTATCACCCGGAGTAATGTCAACGGAAGTCATCGCACGCAGCCCCCGTAAAATTCTGTCAACATTGAAATCCTGAGAAAAAAGCTGGCGTGCAAGGTTATTCTTACGGCATACCACATAAGCCTCTTTTTTGTATTCAAGTTTGGCAAACTCATGGAGCAGCCATGTTTTCCCAACTTGTCGGGCACCATTTAAAATCAGAGGTTTTCTATCCTCACGGTTTTTCCATTCTATAAGTTGTTGCAAAACAAATCTTTTCATCTACAAACAGCATTTTTATACATGTAAAAACAGCGTATAATACATTTATCCGCACTTATTTAAAGCACAAATATACTAAAATAAACAGATAATAGAAGCAATCTTATACATTTTTCCGCACTTTAATCAACTCCAATGGAAAGCAGTAGCCAATTTAGGATTGCCTTCTCCACGCTCGATGGCCACCAGCGTATTGATGCCCACGCCCGCCAGTTCGGAGAAGCTCCAGCTGATTGACCTTCAAACTCTTCCTGCACTCTTTAATCATCTTTCCTAGCTCTTTCATATTCACAACACATTGTGATTTTAGTCAGTTTTCATCCTAGTTCAAAGAAAAAAACAGCCGATAAAGCAACTATAATCATTGTATTCATATAGATTAACATCATATATTCAAGTTAATCTATATATTTACATGGATTATTTGTATATTTGCAAAAAAGGAACAACCATGTGGAATGAAATGAGCAATCCAGCTGTGCTGATGAGAATCGGCCAGCGCATCAAAGAGACACGTATCAGGCAGCATATCACGCAGGAAGAACTGGCAACGGCTTCCGGTGTAAGCCCCTTGACCGTTGCGAACATCGAGAAGGGCAAATCGGTATCGCTGCTGTTGTTCATCAGCGTACTCCGCTCGCTCGGCCTGCTGGAGAACCTGGAGCAACTGGTACCGGAAATCCGGGTCAGCCCGATAGAGCTCAAAAAACTGCAAGGAAAGAAACGCTACCGTGTACGCCATTTAAAACAAGATAACCATGAATGATTTGATAGTAGATGTAAAGCTATGGGGAGAAAGCGTAGGCTCTCTCTATTGGGAAAAGGAAAGCAATGCCGCCTTGTTCGACTATGAACGGAAGTTCATCCGCTCCGGTCTTGACATTTCTCCCATCATCATGCCCATCAGCCAGTACAGGAACACCCCCTACCGGTTCCTTGAAAACCGTACCGACTGTTTCAAGGGGTTGCCCGGCCTGTTTGCCGATTCACTGCCGGACACTTTCGGAAACCAGATCATCAATGAATGGTTTGCCAGCAAGGGATTGTCCGGAGAAGAGATTACCCCTTTAGACAGGCTTTGCTATGTAGGCAAACGTGGCATGGGCGCACTGGAGTTTGAGCCGTCCTCGCCAATCAACGGCATGAACGAATCATCAGTGCTCCATATCGAGGAACTGACGGAGCTTGCCAAATCCGTATTCACGGACAGAATGGCTTTTCAGGTCCAACTGCGCCAGGAAGGAAGAAACATTCTGGATATACTGAAAGTGGGAACATCTGCCGGAGGTGCCAAGCCCAAGGCCATCATCGCCTACAACGATATTACCGGAGAGGTACGCTCCGGACAGGTAAAAGCTCCTGAAGGATTCGGATATTGGCTGTTGAAATTTGATGGCGGCAAATACAGCGAACACACGCAGATAACGGACAATCCACAAGGAATAGGAAATATCGAATATGCCTATCACCGGATGGCAAAAGCCTGCGGTATCGATATGATGGAATGCCGGTTACTTCAGGAAAAAGAGTCATATCACTTTATGACACGCCGTTTTGACCGTATGAAAGACGGAGAGAAAATCCATGTACAGACATTGGCCGGGCTTGCCCACTATGACCGTGACCAACGCCATTCATACGAAGAGATATTCCGTATCATGCGGCAGATGAACCTCCCTTATCCAGATCAGGAGGAACTATACCGAAGAATGGTGTTCAACGTCATGAGCCGTAACCATGATGACCATAGCAAGAACTTCTCTTTCCTGATGGATAGACAAGGGAAATGGAAACTGGCCCCGGCATACGACCTCTGCTACTCATACACACCGGGCGGCAAATGGACGAACCGCCACCAACTGTCACTCAACGGCAAACAAGACAATTTCACGATGGAAGATCTGCAAAAGGTAGGTGAGAACATGGGCATCCGGGAACACAAACAGATTATCGAAAAGGTACAGGAAACCGTATCGTATTGGCATGAGACTGCCAAGGATTGCGGGGTCAAGCCGGAACACGCCGATTTTATCGGAAAAAACCTGCTCTTGTTCGGCAAGCAACTGCATACCATCCAAATGCCGGACATTGCCAACGAACAAGAGCAGGCTTTCATGAAGGCTATGCGAAATGATGACTTCAATACCATTCTGAAACTGAAGATGAGAGGATATCAGCCATCGGAGAACACACTGAAAAGCCTCCAGCCGGATGTATCCGCCACCACCTTCATCGCTGCCGCCAAAATCTTCCAAATGGAAGGGATGCTAAAAAGCCTTCAGGACATAAAACCCGCGCAAAGCCCGATTACAGGCGGCAATAAACGTAGCATGGAATTGGGGGATTAGCACACAAACTACATCGCGCACAATTCAATATAACAGTAAATATATTAATTGTTATATATCATATTTTGATTTAACAATTAATATATTTACCTTTGTAAAATGACAACGAATCACATCACCCAAGCCATGGCCAATCCGGAAATCATAGTGGAACTGGGCAGACGATTTAAGGAATACAGGCTAACCTATAGGCTCACCCAAAAAGAGGCTGCCGAGAAAGCCGGTGTCAGCCTTATCACCTTACGCCAGTTTGAGAACGGGAAGGCCTATAACATCAATATGGGCAACTTTCTTGCCCTGTTACGAGTAGTGGACTGTCTGGAACAGATGGATGATCTGATGCCGGAAATACCTGTTTCAGCCTATACAATGGAACGAATAATGAATAAAAAGCCGAAAAGGATAAGACATGGAAAATAATGTTGTGAGTGTTATGTTATGGGGAGAAGAAGTCGGAAAGCTCTATTGGGACGAAAGAAACAAAAGAGCCGTCTTCAACTATCATCCGGATTTCATCAAGAAAGGAGTGGAAATCGCCCCACTGACCGCTTCTGTCAAAGGACCGGCGGCAAAGGGTATGCCCATACTCGGAAACAAAGAAAAGACTTATCAAGGTCTCCCACCGTTTTTGGCAGATTCATTGCCTGATCGGTGGGGTAACATGGTCTTCGACCAATGGGCGGCACAAAACCATATCCCCAAGCGCAAACTCACACCGGTAGATAAACTGTCTTTCATCGGGAAACGGGGAATGGGAGCCTTTGAGTTCATCCCGGCCACTCCTGGATTGGAATCCTCTTCCACTCTCCAGATAGAGAGTTTATACCAACTGGCACGCCGTATCTTTGAGGAACGGGAGGAAATATCCGTGCAAGATGACGAAGCACTGCAACTGCAAAGTATCTATGAGATAGGTACATCAGCCGGAGGGCAGCACCCGAAAGCCATCATCGCCATCAATGAAACGACACATGATATACGTTCCGGCCAAGTCCCTTTACCGGAGGGCTATACCTACTACATATTGAAGTTTGCAGAAGGGGACGATTTTCCGTTCACGCAAATGGAAATGGTATATTATGAGATGGCAAAGGAAGCCGGGATTACGATGATGCCTTCCCGACTCATTCAAATTGAGGGAAAACATCACTTCCTGACGGAGCGTTACGATAGGATAAACGGAGAGAAGATACATACACAGACACTTGCTGCCATGAATCCGGATGCAACGAGCTATGAGGATTTGTTTGAAGTCTGCCGAAAACTGAACATCCCGGCAAGCGAACAGTCCGAACTCTACCGTAGGACGGTATTCAATATCATGGGCGGCAATGTGGATGACCACATCAAGAATTTCTCTTTCCTGATGGAAAGAAACGGCACATGGCACATCACCCCAGCCTACGACATGACATTCACCACCAATTTGGACGGTGCGGCATACGAAAACGCACACTCCATGAGCATTGCAGGAAAAGATAACGACATCACGGAAGATGACCTGATGCAATTTGCCAAACAGAACGGAATAAAGAATGCGAAAAGGATAATCGAAGAAGTCAGCCTTGCCATCAGCCATTTTTACGATTATGCCACCAATCATCAAATCGATGACTATTGGAAAGACCGCATCGAAGAGCATCTTTCCGGTTTGGTATCTCCGATCATAGGGAAAACCATGAAACACTACCTGCCCACCATTGTCGAACCCTACGAGACAGAGGATGGCTTTTTGGTATCAGAAATCAACATCATCGAAAACACCCGGCATGATTTCCGTATCGAGGCCTTCATAAACGGAAAGCGACAGAAATACATTGCCGGGCGTAAAAGCGATTTGGCTGCTGAAGTCATTGCCAAAGGCAGAAACAAGATGCCCGTTGAGAACAAGAAAGAACTTGTGGAACGGTTGTTACTGCCTTTAGCTAGAAGATAAAAACAGACGAATAGCGACACTATTACATTAATAAAAAGTCTGTTCTTGTTCGGCAAGCAACTGCATACGATCCAAATCCGGACATTGCCAACGAACAAGAGGAGGCTTTCATGAAGGCTATGCGAAATGATGACTTCAATACCATTCTGGAACTGAAGATGAGAGGATATCAGCCATCGGAGAACACACTGAAAAGCCTCCAGCCGGATATATCCTCCACCACCTTCATCGCTGCTGTCAAAATCTTCCAAATGGAAGGGGTACTAAAAAGCCTTCAGGACATAAAGTCTGCGCAAAGCCCGATTACAAGCGGTAATAAACGTAACATGGAGCAAACAAATTTACTATTCAATTTTCAGTTTTTTTCTATTTCTATACTACTGTACGCCATAAAATAACGAAGAAACTTATTCCTATATCAATTCATAATCAATAACATACAATTCACCAAGAATATTAGGGAATGCTACAGTATCATATATCACCTGCCCTACTCCATTAAAATTACCCGGAGATATTACAGATGCTACAACACCATGATAAGCTGTGGGAGAAAAAGAAAGATCTGCTAATCCATTTATCCCAATAACATTTTTCTGTACACCAGCATTATTAACATTACAAAAAATTGCATAATGAATAGTTTGATGTAAATTTACAGCAGCATTAGGAAGATGCACAAAATATAATATATCTCCATTATTACATTTAGCTAAATCATGATAGGTATTTATTTTTTGTATCATACTTTCTAAAGAAGCTCCAAAAGGATTAACTGAAATTCTTTTTCCTGTTGCCTGTTCTATAATTCCTCTAACTAAATTAGCACACCCTCCACCATTTGTAGGTAAATTAACATTCAAATTCTGAGTATTAGTAATAAATTGTGTAATCAATTGTCTATCATTTATACTTATAGCCATATATTATAACTCATGTTCTCCTACTCTCTCAAAGGCTTTTCGGAACCTGCCTATAAAAACTGTCTCTGTAAGCTTACCCCACAAATCTACCCTATAATCCCCAAACCGCTATCATCCCTTTTCTGAATGCCATGGAATTTTTTCCGAATACATAAGTTAGAAGATGAAAAAAGATTGTATTCAAAGTTTTTGGTTCTTTTTTGAAAAAAGAACCGCTGGCCAAAAATCCAACGGTTACTTTACTTTCGGAAAAATATGCAATGAAGTTTATAGGCCGAATGAGGAACGCAGCTTCTTCATGGCATTCTCCACATCAAAGAAAGACACATCCATAAGATCTTCTCCCCATGCTTCCGGAAAGTCAAGAATGGAACGTCCGTTATTAAGAACCGCATCACGGATGGCTTTCATCACATTCTGCCGAGTCGGTTCCAGCTTGAAGAAAAGGCAATGCCTGACTGCCATTGTAAGGGTATCATCATCTATAAAGAAACGGATGGTGACGGTCATGTGTACCTGCGTCCGTTTCTCCAGTTTCTTCTTTTTAGTTTCCAGTTTGGCCAACCGGGAAACATAGAATGAAGGGATATGTTTCCCGGATTCAACGCAAGTCTTCATCGCTTCATGTATTTCAGCGATGCCGTCACGTATATCCGTCAAGTCGGTGCAGTTGGATGCAACCGTATAAGCCGATAACTTTTTCATCTCAAAAGCCGTTTTTATATGGCAAAAGCCCTGTTTGTGAAACTTATAATATATGAATCTCCTTATCACCTACCTTCTCGTCCGATACGACCAATACCTCGTACTTCATCCTCTTGTAATTATAGACTACGGCAAGCGTATTAAAGCCACCGTTATCATACCGCCTGTCATAAACGGTATGTACATACTCATACATCGCATTCCCCATCATGAACTTTACGGAAACATCCGTAAAGTAAAATGCCACCGCATAAGCCAGCGTTTTCTTTTTATCAACCTTTTTTGTTTTCATAACCATTTGTCCTTTATTGTTTTCTGATAAAATATTCAATGGCCGAATGAACCAATATATAATGTGTGGGTGTCTGCCTGCACTGTTCCGCATAAGGATTATAGAACTGGAGAGCCAGCGCATGGTATAATTCCGGCAATTCCCGCTTGATTCTCGCCGTAAGCAGCCGATAGGAGCATTTTCTACCGTACTTCATCAGCTCACGCCATTTGTCCTGTGTTATTTCCGTGCAATTCGTCTCGTAAACCATAACTTCCGTTTTTAAGTTCAATATTCCGGTTGGAAAGCGGAAAGGGGTTGTTCCCTCTCCGTTTATTCTCTAATCAATTCAGGCAAGCTTTTACCGTTATACCGGTTTTCAGTCCTTTATCCAGCTGCACGGTCAACCCACGAACATTCACCTCTTGAATTTGAGAAAGAAGCACATAACCCCATTCCCATTCTTGAATATGGCAATAACCGAAAAAAAGCCAGTCACCGTCTTCCTGCTGTTCGGCTTCCGTTACCAACCATACCACCGAAGAAAAAGGAAGGAAAAACCTTGCGATGACTTCCGCATTAAGCCCCTGCCCCTCTTTTGAGTACAAAGGGTTGGCTTCAAACACATTCTTTAGTTGTTCCGTCACTGTAATCATATGTCACATTTTTAAAGGGTTAAACTTCTAATTTTATGCTTCAGCTAGATTTAAAGACCTTTTTTTAAAACCCCTTTCCGGGATGACCTTTTCTTTCTGCCGACTTTTTTTTTGAGCTTTCATGCCCCATCTGAGTTTATAAGCCTTTTTTTTACGGCACACAACAAGAAGGAAGGAGGGATTGAGAAAAGTTTTGGACGACAAAAAATGTTGGGGACAGCGAAGCCGTCCGGCGTTATTTTTTTCGGTACAAAGGGCGAAGACCGGAACTCTTTCGTATCCATCCACCGAAATAAATTTGCCGTTCAAAAACAAAGGCTCTCAGACGGGGCTATGAAAAAACGTACATTAGGGGAGGCAGAAAACAAGGAAAAGGGCAGTACGGAAATAAAAGAAGAATAAAATCCAACATTATTCACATTGATATATAATAGCCAAGTATTTCGCCATATCAATATAAATCCAACTATAATCAAAATCAAACAGTTATCTAATTTATTGGTTATTAAACATATAATACGCCAAAACATTTATTTTGGAGAATATAATATTAATTAAACAAAAAAATGGCATCATTAAAAATAAAGTATCGACATTCCTCTATAGAAGGAAAAGCGGGAACATTGTTCTATCAAGTAATTCATAATCGTGTAGCAAGGCAGATAAATTCAGGATACAAGATTTATCCTGACGAGTGGGATATTTTCAATTCCCAAATAATCATACCAGCAAAGACAGGAGAAAACCGGCATCGGTATTTGGTTTCTTTAAAAAAATGTATTGAGGAAGACACCTCACGTCTAAAAGATATTATGATAAGATTTGAGAATCTTGGATACAAATATACGGCAGACGAAATCATTGAATATTATTCCGCTCCTCCTGTGAACGAGTACTTTGTGTCATTTTGTGAGAATCTCATTGAAGAATTGAGACAAATAGGTAAAATACGCACCACAGAAACTTATACCACTACGCTCAATAGCTTCAAGCGATTCATGAATTTCAGAAAGAAAGGCAGAGACATCCCTTTCGACAATATAGACTCCAACCTGATGATGGAATATGAACAATATCTAAAATCTAATGACATTTGTCCGAACAGTACTTCCTATTACATGAGAAACCTCAGAGCCATGTATAATCGTGCCGTAGAAAAAGAATTGGTTATACAGCGATATCCGTTTAAACATGTATATACGGGCATAGATAAAACTGTAAAACGGGCAGTTCCGGCCAAAATTATCCGACAGATACGCGATATGGATTTAAGTCACGACTCCTCTTTGGAATATGCAAGAGACCTATTTATGTTCAGTTTTTATACCCGAGGGATGTCATTTATAGACATGGCTTATCTAAAGAAAAGTAATTTGCAAAACGGTTTTTTATCATATCGCAGAAAAAAGACCAACCAACAGCTAGTAATCAAATGGGAAAAGCCCATGCAAGAAATCATAGATAAATACGATACCATAGGTTCTTCTTATCTATTGCCGATCATTCTCGACGCAAAAACGGATGAACGGAAACAATACAAGAATGCAGCCCAGCTGGTGAATTCAAAACTAAAGAAATTGGGAAAACAAATCGGCCTTCCTATTCCGCTGACGAGTTATGTGGCACGTCACGCCTGGGCTTCTATCGCCAGAAGCAAAAACATTCCGTTGGCTACCATCAGCGAAGCTATGGGACATGATTCAGAAAGCACTACACGGATTTATCTTGCATCGTTAGACACCTCCGTAGTGGATAAAGCGAACAGTATTATTTTAAATACACTTTAATTCACATTATAAAACAGTTTACGCCATAGGTTTCAGCATACGTGCCCAATCGGCCCGCTGTTATTCTATGGCAATTATTATTTTTATTTATCTGACAAAAAATAAGTTGGAATTATGTTATACAAATTGAAGTTTTCTTTCTGAGAGAAA
>NZ_QTMW01000054.1:0-32338 GCF_003604005.1 Bacteroides sp. OF03-11BH
ACCAAACCTCAAAGTGTAAAAGGTGCATTTCTTCGAATGCTTACTTTTTAAGCATTAACAGTGGAAAAAACAATATAATTCTTATATTATATACAATTTGTATTGTATATTTGCGATATGCAAATGCATTTGCTGAATAATTACTAACTTAAAAATATCGTTTTATGAGAAAACAAATTTTAATTTTATTAGGTTTCTCTTTTAGTCTTATTGCTTGTCAGCAAAACGAAGAGATTGGTTCTGTGGAGGATAATGCCAATCCAAACGAACTTACTACTAGAGCTGCTTCTATGAGAAGGGTTCCTACACAAGCGGAAAAGGATAATCTTAAAAAGGATTTCCCAAATTTAGATGTAAATAATATTTCTGTAACAGGAGAAGCAACAGGTACATATAATTGTATTGCTTATTCTATGGGGATAACTAACAAATGGATTGACCCAGAATCTTTTTACAATGATTTTATAGAACAGTATAAAAATGCTAAAACTTTATATGGTTCGTCTTGTAATTATGAACAGACTAGTACAGAAGGTAGCAATGCTACTGTTGATGGTTGGGGAACAAGTAGTATAGATATGACTCATGGAAGTGTTGTATATAGTAGCGGTACTTGGGAGTCAAAACTTGGGCGTTATTTGCGTATTACCCATAAAAGGAGTGAGCTATCTGGCACTTTGTATGGTAGAATTTTGGTTTCTTTTATCGAGAGTAGAACAAAGACTGATATGTCGGAGATAAAGGAACTTGCAAAACAGATAGCACAAGAAGATATTGAACTTTCTGATGCAGAAAAACAAGCTGTCATTGATAAAGCTGCAAATATTAATTGTGAGGTAAAGACTAAGTTTAACGATTTGTTTAATTCATGGAACGAAGAAATTTCAATAAATCCACAAACTAAATATAGTTCAAGTACTCTCGCTTATACAACATTACCACAGTTTAAAGAAATGCAAGCGATGGGTAAAAATATTATTCCGTTAATAATGGAAAAACTTTTAGATGAAGATAATTTCTTTTTGCTTCCTCTATATGATGCTATACAGACTGATTCTCAATTAAAAATAAGCTATAAGAAAGGTGATGCAAAGATTCTAGAAGGAGAACAGAATAAGGCTAAAAGAACAGTTCGTCTTTGGCTAAGTCTTTCGGGAAATTAAGTAAAATATAACTGACTTTTTGGGATAAATAGCTCTTAACGTAATATGCTGTAAGAGCTATTTATATATTTACCTAAAAGTTTTTGGCATCATGGATTTGTTTTCTCTTCGTCCTTTTGTATATGTGGCGTATTCGCGTGCGTCAGAAAGTAAATCTACGTGAACTCTATTGTGTATTTGTTTCTAAGGACATAATTTTAAAACTATATTTATGAAAAAAAAATTCTATTCTTTTTGGGGCGTAAGTCAATTATTGGTAGGAGCAATGACTATTGGTCTTGTCTCTTGTGAAAAAAGTTCTGAACTTTTATATGATTTTTCGGAAACATCAGAAAGTTCAATCCAGTCAAGAGCTATCTCTGTTGCTGACTCTGTGAGTCTGTTTTCTAATATAGATGAGTTTAAAAAAAAGCCAGAAACGAAATCTTATTCTTATTATCCTGAGACAGATGAATTTTATTCATCAAATATGTATGCTGTTAGAGAGCTTCCTTTTGCGTTGAAAGTCAGAGGAGGTGGAGTGGTTGGACAGCCTTATCTTTCTACTCAAGGAATGAGAAAAGAATTGATACTTTCAGCTTATAGTTCTTCAAAATTCTATTTAAAGATTTTGCCACCTAGTAGTGGAATACCATATTTGATTTATTCAAAGTCTTATAATAAGCCATTGGTTTGTGGTCAATATAACAATGACCCAAACAATAAACTTGTTTTTGTTTGGGACTCGGAAGATATAAGTTCTGGAAGTTGGGACCTTATACCATCAACATATAAAGGATATTTTAATATTGAAAATCAGACATATTTAGGAACGGCAGACCCCAATAATCCTTGGAGTGTGTTTAATTATTCTATAGAAGTAAAGAGTAATGGGCAGGTAGGGTATGCAAAATATAATAAGCAACCACAGCAAGAGTTTCTATTAGAGTTTCAGGATAAATTTAAAGTAAAAGAAATAGCATTTGAACCTAAAGCTGTAGTGACGGAATTAGACCCTGTTGTTGTGTATTCAAATGGTCAGACAGGAGCAGTTGCTGGACCATCAAATATTACAATTTATGCAAAAAAAGATGTAAAAGATACTTCTTGTTATACAGAAAAAGGAGCTTTGAAAATTCCAATGGCAAATGAAGAACAAATGTTTTTACGTCCTGCAATAATAGCCGGGCAATTTATTGCCCCTGGCAATTTTAGTAGTGGGGAAATGCCTGATTCAACAATATTTTTGCCTAGAGCTCCTTATACTTCCACAACGTATGAGATACCTAAAACATTATCGGTGACTATTCCGGTAGAAGTTGATGAGCCATCTTTAATTAAAGTAACGACTTATTTAAAGAAATATAGTGTAAAGGCTGACTATACTATTACTATGACTTATCGTAATGGAAATGAGGCTAATGATAGAGAAGTTAAATTTAAAGGTTCTTGGTATGGAATAATAAATACTACATCAAAGGCAAAACCAGACGAAATAGTAACAATTCCTTTAGAAGAATATATGAAAAGTTTATCTAATAATAATCTGCAATAAGAAAAGATTATGAAATCAATATTATATATAATAATTTTATCTGTTATAGCTCCATTGTTTATAGCTTGTTCAGAGGATTTGAACTTATGCGCACAGCAAAATACAGTGGTTGAAACTGATTATTCATGTGATGATGTGATTCTTCAAGAACGTAATCCATCTCTTCCAGATGTTATTACAGGACAACCTTCTTTTGATGAAGAGTTGACAAGAAGTGGTGAGATGATTGGGGGAACTGATAAATATCTAGGTTATGGTTATAAATTGCTTAAGGGGAATTATATACCAAGTGATTTTGATAACTTTACGCATTCCATACTTGATATTGAATCTCTAAAAGAATATGATGAATCATATATTGATGAAAATTATCCTAACTGGAACGACCAGTCATCGTTTGCTTATTATGATTTTAATAATTATACGCATTTTTCATCAATAAGTAAAACTGTGAAAAGTGGATTTTCTTTAAATCTAGGATTTTTTTCTATAGGGAAAAAGAAAACGACAACCGAAACATTTAGAACTTTTATTAATGAATCAAAAGAACAAGCTTATGGGGAAATGAATATATTGTTTGCTCATGGCAAATTTACCTTGTTAAGTTCCAATGGTTCTAATAAAGTGTTTGCAAGGCAGTTTTTAAGAAGGTCTTTTATTAATAATTTATATACCTCTCCTATATCATCTATCATTGATTCATATGGAGATTTTGTTGTTGTTGGTTATTATACAGGTGGAAGAGCTTTTGCGCAATATATGGGTAATGCGGATTCAAATACGAATGTTGAACAGAAAACTAAATCCTTAGAGAAAAATATTAATGCTTCACTTGTATATAAAGGTGATTCACTTAATGGGTCGTTCGGATTTAATGGAAAGGATGGTACTTTTGATTCTACAGTTTACAAAAGACAAGATATATTTATACGTGTAAAAACATTGGGTGGTATTCAAGATGAAACAGGTGTAGTGAATACTACAATGGCACTTAAAGACATAAATATAAACTTGCAATCTTGGAGAAAATCATTAAATGATTCAAAAAATCATACAGTGATTGATTTAATAGAAGAAGGATTATATCCAATGTCGGATTTTGTACTGGAAAGAAACTTTCAAAGACGTTTTGATGATACTTCTAAGGAAATTCTTCTTCCTGTTACAAGACTTTATACTCCGTCTATTACGATTGCAAGAGTATTGACAAAGACATCTGCTTCGGGAGAAAGTTTATATGATGTAGCTGCTGTGTTAACAACAAGACAGGGTGACCAAATAGTATTGAGTAAAAGTAATGCTACGGATGCGGAATTAAGGCAAAATGAAGATGATAATGTTTTTATCAAAAAAGCCCAAATTATATCGGCAGAAATATCAAGGTATTTCAGCTCTGATATTCAGATAAGTTATAATACTAGAAAGCGTATTAATCCTCAAATGCGTTCTCCGCTATGTATGGTTTTGGAGAACTTCAATGAAAAAGGTTTCTGTAAGTACTATCATGAGGCAACTAATATGGAATATTTATACGACCCAACTACCAAACTCTGTTTTTCATTTTTTGCAGATGAAAGAGATGAGAGTTTGCTGGAAGTATATGGTCTTAGTTCATGGGCTTCTAATTTAGTAGAAAAACAGATTTCAATAGCAACATTAGCAAATCTATACACAATTATAGGATTGTAATTTTGAAGTCTGGTATTTATATTAATATAATCTATTTTAATACATGGTACATTATTTTAAACAATCTTGCTTATTAATGCTTTGGGCATTATTTTTAGTAAACATAAGTTTTACAAGTTGTGATGATAAAAATCCAGAGGTACAAATAGGAGAACTTACTCCCCAAAAACTATATCAAACCTCATGGCGTGGTACAGGTCGTTGTGATGCTTGGGTAGTTCCCAATATGGGAGTAGGTATGCAATTTATAGATACTCAATCGGGGAAAGTAAATTGGGAAAGTTACGATGAAATTGATATTACTTACAAAATAGAAGGAAAATATATCATATTTAATAGCAATGCTTTATATTTAGGTGGTGCTCCTTGGGTTATTAAAAGCTATACCCAAAAACATATAACTCTTATACAAAATGAAGCAAGTCCAGATAAAGAGAAAGTAGCTATAATAGAATTAGATAGGATAGATTGATTTCGATTGTATTGTTAAAAGGTATGTATTTGGATGCTCTCTTTTCATATTATAAGTATTTGTTATTATACTGGTATCATTTTTATGAAATGGACATAGGGAAAAGAAGATTCTCGTGTTGCTCTTTCTGGGTTTCGGGGAGTGAAGGATATTAATCACATATTCATATTATTTATATATAATATGGCATTTTGTCCTTCTTCTTTTTCCCTATAGTTTTATGGTATCAATTCTTTGTGTCCGGCTTCCAGCAGCTTTTTGTATTTGGTATCAAAAAGGAGTTCTTCAGGGTGTACCAGGGACGATAATTCGGTATCATTTCATCATGCTATATACGCCCATCAGTGCCAGAACTCCAAAAGAATAGGTATCACAAATTCTTTAAAGTAATATTGGAAAATAAAAGAGAGTATTTTGTACTCTCTTTTATTTTATTAGGGCTGTAATAAATTGATGGCTTTTTGAAGATTAGCTTCTAGCTCTTTTTTAGCGTTTGACATAGCATCCTCATAGTTTTTTTCTGATTGTCTTATAATTTCTATTATAACAGAATTATAATTGGCTTTTTGCGCTTCATCTTCTTCTGTATTAGAAATCAGATAAAACTTTTCACTAAATATTAAATCTATAAAAACATAGTTAGAATAAAAATTCAGCACTTGAAATAAAAGTTTTAGGCTGCCCCCTTTTCCTAGTTCAAGATTTGAAATCGCATTTTGTTTACAGTTCAGCTGTTCTGCTAATTGAGCTTGGGAATATCCTATATGCTCTCGGATTTGCTTTAACCTTGTGCCTAAAATTGGTAATGTAATGTTATACATATTGTTCTATTACTGTTTCTACTTCGTCGTATATTCTCTTAAAGTTTTTTTGCAGTAATTTCTCTCTATTATCTGCTGTCCCAAAGTTATATACTTTTGGCAGTTCTTTGTAGGCTTCTTCTTCTTTCTTAATTTTTTTTAAATCTAAATTGGTTTTGCAATGGTACATCGCTGTTGGAAAATTATCTTCTTGTCCAAAATCTAATGCAACTTGCCCTACTAATGTACCAGCTTGTAATGAAGATATTTTGGATGCCGGGATAACAAAATCCATTTGTTCATTCATATTAATTGTTGTTTCGTTTCTTCTGATAGTAACACCTTCTTTTACTTGCTTAACTTTTCCAAATAGTTTTTGTAGCCAATCTAAAGTTTCAGGAGCTTTAGCTTGCCCGGATAAAGTGTTACCTATAATAGAAGTTATAGTTTTTGCGGTAGCTTTGCCGTATTGTTCTTCTAATTGCGGTAGTTCCTGTAATCCCAAACAAATTGAAACCTTATTGCTACGTGCAGTAGAAAGTAGTGTTGCAAGTTGATAAAAATATAATGTGGGACATTCATCTACTATGATTGAAGTAGGGTAGTTACCTTTTGTATTGACAAGTCTAGTTAATCGGTTAATGATAAGTGCATTTAAAGCACTATTCATGCTTTGTGTTTTAGGGTTATTTGCAATGATAAGATAACTAGGGTCTTTTTTATCTGATACTTTTAAATTGAAATCATTGCCACTAAATACCCAAAAAGATTCTTTAGTAGCCAGTCTTGATAACTGTACTTTTAGACTTGCCATCTGTCCTTCTAATTGGTCCACTGCTCCTGATTTATATGCAGCTTCAAATGGGGAAACTAGTGATTTTAATTCAGGTTCGGAAAAGAGGACTTTAAAAAGTACGTCATATTCTTGATTAAGGAAAGCCAGTACATGCGGTAAATCTGAATATTTGCCATTCTCGTATCTAGACCAAAAATAAATAGAAGCTGCTAACAAGTTTACTGCTGATGTTTTAAAAAAATCGCTATTACCTCCACTTCCTTTGTCGCCTTTTTGTAAACTCTCATATAATGCTTCTGCCGTTTCTGTTGCATCTGCTAGGATTTCTATATATTCTCGTTTCAATGGGTTTATTCTTCTACTATATTCAATATCAGAAAAATTAATGACATTGAACTTGAAATTACTTGGTATTTTTCCTAATTGCTTGTTCTTTTGATAATTATAATATGCAATTTTGGCAAGTTCAGGAAATTTGAAGTCGTAAACAACTTCTGCAAATCCTTTAGCTGAATGTTGTCTTATAAAAGAATTTATAACAGAAAAAGATTTACCACTTCCAGGCGTTCCTATTACGAAAGTTCCACGAAAACAGTTACATATATTCAGCCACCCATTATGCCACTTTCTATTGTAGAAAAACTTCATCGGAATATTGACAGAGAATTCTGTTTCTACCTTGTCTTTAGATTGTTCAAAGCTTTCATTCTCTATATTAAATCTATCTTTCATAAAGTTTGATTTAATACGTTTGGAAATGTTATCTAGAGCTGAATTTATTAATGTCGCTCCAATTATTGATAGTATAATGTAAGCTATATTATACCATTCTAAACTAGTTTCTCCTTTTTCTTTAAAGAAAAGAAAGCATATACTTCCAAAGAACATTATGAATCCAAAGATTAAAGGAAAAATGATTTGTTTAGTCGGGTCTAATTCTAAATCCTTTTTTGAACGTGTTCCAATGCAAGTAACCATTATAATAAAGAATGTAAATAGTTTACTATAAAGAATATTAGAATAGATAGGAATTTTTGCCATTTTTGATAATAAGGGCATAATTTGTTCACTAAAGGGAAAATGAACAAATAGTAGAATCTCTATGCAAACAGTTATATAAATGAATGCTTGCATGAATCCATATAGTTTTTGTAATTCTTTGCTTTCTTCCATGATTTAATCGGGTATTTTAACTTTTTCAGGTTCCTCACATTGAAAAGCCTTGAAATCTTCTATAGCTAATTTCAAGTCTTCTAAAAAATTGCTATTGCAACCTTTTTCTACTGCTATCTGGTAATATGCTTCCATTGCTTGGACGGAACAAATATCTGTTCCGCATATTACAAAAGCTGGAATGTCTTCTAATAGGCACTTGTGTAATAATCTTTTTTGGTCTTTCATTTTATTAATTCAAATGAAAATACCACTCTTTTATGCAGTGAGAGTGGTATTGGTTTTTATTTTTTGGTATCATAATAATGTTCTCTTATCGTCCATGCCGGGCAGAACCCGGAAAAGTACGGTATCAAATACCTTCCCGGTTTCTCTCCAGTGCAGGCAGAAAAGGTATCAATTCTACTGGTAATTTTCCTGTCCGAATATATGTTGAACCATTGCATAATTTTCACCACTGTTAGACTTATGCAGCTTATCATCAATAAAAATTTTTACTTCGACTGTCTTAGGTAGCTGTAAATTTTCAAGGTTTTCTTCATCTTTAGGTATAGGGTAGGCAGATAGCCATAAATATGTTCCTTGTTTGGCTTCTTGCTCAAATGTGAATGGACTTTCTACAATAGTTTCTTTGGCAGCTTCTTCGGGAGCTTCGGAAGAAATATCTACTCCTACTGTATAATGTATTAGAAGTTTGAAATTTTCTGGGTCGCTTACGGTAGCTTCATAACGTACTTTTCCTGTATCTCCTGTAGGTGGAGTATCAGGGTCGTTGTTATCGTCTTTATTGCATCCAGACAACATAAGGCTTAAACCAATCATTACTAATGATAAATACTTTTTCATATTGTTTCTTTTAAATAGTTGATAATTCAATGTGTATCGTTCCATTTGCAGCATTATATGCTACTTCCTCAATATTGGTGAACCGTCTTATTGATTCTTTCCATTCTTCTGTTTGTGGATTGTGGTAATATTCTTCTTCTAATAGACTTATCAAATTATTTATTTGTTTGTCAGATAGATAAATCTTTTCTCCAACCCTTGGAACTACAGGTAATTGGATTGGTATAGAAATATTGTTCACACCATCTATAGGAATATGGATGTTTATTTCTATCATAGCCATTTCATGTTTAGTATATTTTTGGACGGCTTAAATTTAACAACTTCCTTTTCTGGAACTTCTACAGGTTCTCCAGTTGCCGGATTTCTAGCTATCCGAGCTGGCTGAATAATCTTTTTGAAAGTACCAAAATCTTTTATAGAAACATCTTTTTCTCTTAGATTTTGAGATAATTCTTTGAAAAAACTATCAATTATTTCTGCTACTTCTTTTGTTGGTTTATTTGCCTTTTCAGCAACCATTTTGATTAAATCAGTCTTATTCATTTGCATATCAATAATATTTAATTACTTAAATCACTTAAACAAATTTCAGGAATAATTTGGGTATAGTCTTCTGTATCTGGTCTATAATGTATTGATTCAACTATATTGACCTCACAGATAACATCATATACCCATGCTTTAAAATTCCCTTCTAAATCATCTTCACCATCATTGAATTTATTAAAATCACTTTTAGCTTCATCTGTTAGATATTCTAATAAATTTTGATAGGTAAATTCATTCTGAAACATTATAATGTGAGGTGAAATTTCTTCGCCTATCCTTGGAAGATGCGGAAAATTCCAATCACCCTTTACCTTCATTCCTCTCTCTTTAAAAAAATGGCTATAAATTATAAATTCTATTTTCATATTAGTTTTATTTTAAAATCATCGTTCAGTACAAGCTTTCTTTCCATCGGTTGCCCGTTTTTATCATGAAATCCAGTTAACACAGGTGTTTCTTTTTTCTCGCAAAGTTCTATTGCTTCTTCGGGAGTTATAGAACGTCCTGACATTTCACGCCAAATGACAAAATCACATTTTATGGCTTCATTTCTATAGTTGGAACAATTATAGGCTTTTTTGTTTATATATAAGTTTCCTCCACACTTAGGACACTTACACAATGTATTGTCAAAAGAAATATCTAAGTTCTCTGTTAGAACCAGCCGTGAAGAAAAATCATTTCCTTCTCTTGATTTAAATCCAGTCATAAACGGTGTTTTTTTTCCTCTGGCAAGTATTTCTGCTGCTTCCAATGGTATTTCTCTTTGTGCAATAGTTTTGGGTATATAGAGGTTACAAACTCTGTTGTTGTCCTTGTCCTTTTGTGAATACCCTTTACAAGCATATCCATTTAGTAAAATTTCAATTTCTCTACCACACACAGGACACGGAGTTTCTAATACTTCATTTACGAAAGAAGGAATAACGATTCCATTTTCGATAGTCAGATATGCAGAAAAAGGAACTCCTTTTTTATTATGGAAGTCATGAAATATATCTGTTTTCCCTGTTGTTATTAATTGCCTGGCTATTTCTTCTGTAATCTCTTTTCCCCAATATGAATGATAAATATTAAATGTACATTTGTCATTCATGTTTTTGAAGTAATTACAGGAATATCCTAAACTGCCTTTCATTATGTGTCCTTTCTGGCAAATAGGGCATAAGCCTAAATCTTTGATTGTATCATTATCCATTTAATATCCTCCTTTACTAATCCATTTAATACCGTTTAAAATATTATCTACTTTTTGTTTCCCACTATTTACATATTTAAATTGTCCGGGTACAAGTGTTTTTAGTACTCCAGCCCTTTTAGCGGATTTCATTTGTCGGCATACAGCGTATGCAAGTCCTCGCATTCGTCTAAGTTCATTGACCACATGAATACATAAATCTATCCTTTGCTTATTATCCATAAGATTTTTTTCACCGCCTTGCAATGCTATATTGTTTATGTATATCATTAAATCTACACTTCGACTGATAAGCTCATACTCTGTTTTTGCAATTATGGTTAATAATTTAGGGTCTCCAACTGCATATTTAGCTGCTTCGGATTGGTATTTAGCTATGTCTCTAGCTAAGGTTGAAGCATAAATAATATCTTTTCCATTTTTCACAACTGCATTAACTGTAGAAAGATAGTTGTATGTCTTCTCCTGTAAGGATTGAATTTGATTCATTTTTTGTTGGATTAAAATTTGAAAGTTGCGGATTTTTGTTTCCTCACTTTGTATGTCTTTCAATACACCTTGTTGCTCCTGATGGGAATAAACCAATGTTCCAATCATTACCGGGTCAATGACAATAGATTGTGCTAGTCCTTTTATGTTGCCTAACAGTAACATTAGGGAAAAAAATAAAAGCACTCTTTTCATATCATTATCTGTTTGTAAATTCATATATTCCTTTTTTCTTTTTTTGTTCTTCTACTCTATTTCTGATGGTTTGAATTATATCACTATTAGCTTTAAGACCATTCATCAGTAGTTCTGGTGTTGATTTATCGCCAGAATAAATGTAGATATTGGTGTTGTTTATTAAAGACTGGATAAAACTTTGCTTTTCTTCATAATCATATACACGATATAATTCTATGTAGTTAATCCTTTTTGAAAGCACTCCTTGATATATTTTTATTTGCTCTCTAGTTATAATCCATTTTGTACAAAGTAACATTGAAATATATCTGTAGAAAATTATAAATATCAACAATACTAATATCGTTCCACTGATAAATTTTAATAATTCATGTTCTCTTATATATTTACTAAAAATGAATACGAAAATCGCTAATGTGATTAAAAGGAAATTCTTCATTAACCAATATCGGAATTTAGGCTTTAATATAATATCATCAGAAGCTATGTTTGTTCCATCATTCATAACTTAATACTTTTTTTTTGTTCATGTTGTTTCATTAGAATTTCATTGAAATCTTTTGCTTTTTCTGCTTTATGAGAAATCATAGGAGCTATTATTTTGCTTTTTTCCCTAAAACTTTCTAGTGAAACGTCATTTTTGTTAATAGTGAATTCTCTACCCTTAGTTTTAAACAGCACATCATCTTTATTTTCTTTTATTGTCATTTCTGTATTACTAATGATTCCAGACACTTTAATGTCATACAAATTACCGTTTAAATCATTATCAAAACAGGTATGTACTTTAGCTTGTGGGTATCGCAATAAAGTGTTTTTTATTTGATTAACTGAAATGTACCCTCCTACACTACAAAAAACACTTTCTTCTAATTTGATTTTGTTAGCATTGAGCTGATAGAAGCTCATAGCATCTAAAGCGGATTCTGCAAAGTATATATGTTTTGCCATTTGGGGGTGTGGGCAAAAATCAGCAATCCAAAGCGAGTTACTTTTATCACCTCCGGCAGCCATTCCTTTGAATCCATAGTTTCTTAATTCGTAATTTGTTACTTTGTTGTCTTTATCTTTTGGATTAATATAGGGAAAACCTATATTATAATAATTGCCGTTTCCTTGTAAGTCTTTAACCCTTGTGATAAATGGTAGAAACTTTTCTACGACTTGATGATTTATATTTCTTTCATTTGTGAGAAATCTTAAATCAGCGAGTGTAGTAGGAAATTCTTTATATCTATCTCTGTCAAAAGATTTGTTTTCTGCTTTTACAACTTTGAATGCTTCATATTTAGGACTATAAGGCTCATTTGCGTAATGTCCTAAAATCATATTGATTCGCACAAATGTATTTTGATGTTGGAATTGTGGGAAGTCGTTAATATGATTTTTGATGAACTGAATTAAATCTCCACCTTTATAATTCCTATCATAGTAGTGTTCTTGTACACTATGAGGATTCTTGATGATGATTTCATCCAACTTGTTACCTGCTCCGTCTGTCAGTTTAAAAACAGGCGAAACCTTTCCTTTGCTAATGTCTTGTTTATATCCTAAATCTTCAAGTATTTGAATGATGGATATTTTAGCCTTATAATCGTCAAATGTTAGCATAATATTATAGTTTCATTGTTGGAGTATCATTATTTTTTCCGTAGGTTCTACCATATCCGAGAATAGATGCTTCTTGCTTCGCTGTTGCTTTAATAGAACTATCTATTTTATCCATTTGGGTAGATATTTGTTCTCCGACAGTTTGTTTAGTAGCTTCCCTAGAGCTGGAATATGTTTTTTCTACTTCCTTGTAAGAAGCATAATCTTTAGAAAGTTTATGTTTCTCTAAAAAGGCAGCCATTTCGGTGGGTTTATCTTTAAAAATTTCATCAATCCCTTTAGCTCCTTTTTGGGCTACAAACTCTAATCTTTCTTTATCAGATATATATCTTTCTTTCCCTATTGTTTGTTCTTTCTTTTCAGTCGCTTTAATTTCTATAGTATTTGCATCTTTGATTGATAATCCATTTCTGGCATTCAAATCTAGTTTTACTTTTGCAGCTTTGTTTAGTTCCTCGTTTACAATGGTAATTTCTTTTCCATTTTTGAGATTTTCTTGCTGCATAGGAGTAAGCTCTATTCCTCCAAGTTTTTGGGGAATATGAATGTCTTTTGCTTTTATTGATACTATCTCATTAGTATCTTTGTCACGTTGGTGCAATGTTCTTTCTCCTTTTGAATTAGTCTTTACTACGACATTATCAGCTTTTAGGGCTTTTATTTCATCCTTAGTAAAGGATAAATCATTTTTTATTTCTTGTCGTTTAGGAATGAGCAAGATAGCAATCCCAGCGATTGGGTAAACTACTGTAATAGCTGCGATTGCTAGTTTTCTAGCATTGATACCATCAATTTTGATGCGTTTACCTTCTTCTTTGAAATCAATTTCGTTGGTTTTTAATTTAGATTTATTTTCAGGTGTATTCTCGGCTGTTATATATTTAAGAGTTGTTGCTTTCCCCTCAAAATGGAGTTTTCCATTTTCTGTTTTATAAGACACTTTTTCATTGTCTAGAAGTGTTCTATTACCGGGAGTATCTTCAATGGAAAAATTTAGCATACCTGTTTTTTTCCCATTTTTGATGTTTGCAAT
Source organism: Bacteroides sp. OF03-11BH (assembly GCF_003604005.1). Classification (NCBI taxonomy): domain Bacteria; kingdom Pseudomonadati; phylum Bacteroidota; class Bacteroidia; order Bacteroidales; family Bacteroidaceae; genus Bacteroides; species Bacteroides sp. OF03-11BH. Next base: position 13,555 of record NZ_QTMW01000054.1, read on the forward strand.
ATCTTCGGGGCTTAAATTTTCCGGTTTAACTCCTACTTCATTAAACTTGTTCCAGTCTATATCAACATATGAACCTTTACCATCTAGGGTTTGGTTTTGTTCATAAGCATATCGATAAAGGTCTTCTCCTTTATATGCAATTTTATTTTCAAGGTCAATGACTGTAAATCCGTCTTTATATCCTTCATTCTTGTTAGTACCTTGTTTTATATCATCCCATTTTATAATTGCAACATTGTGGTTTTCTCGTAAATATTGGCTATATTCTTGGAAATTATTGCTAGCTTGTTCTTTATCAAAGAAACTGATTATTCTTTCTTTAGATTGCTCTAATAAAGATTCTCTATTATCTCCTAAATTGCCAAGTTTAAGTGTATTCAGTGGATAAGTATATGTTTCATTACCTTTGGAAAAGGTAATATCACCATTCCGATATTCTTCTGAATATCCAAGAATTGCTGCTATTGCTCGGAATTGTCCGGCATTTTCATAACTATATTGCAAAGCTTCAAATTTTTTCTTTTCTTCCATTTTATAATTTGAATTTATGTTCTACTTTAGATTGCGATTCATTTCCAAGTGTTGTTTTTTGTCCTTTCATGTATTCTATATATTCATTTCTGTTTTTATCAGTATGAATAGTTCCTATAATTTGTGGGTTATGCCGGTCATAAGCTATTTTCTGTTTCTGCTCGAAGTCTAGGAATTTTATTCCTCTTGGATTATTTAAATCTAATCTTATGGCAATTTTTTCTTTGTCAACATTCAAAATTAATTCCTTACCTGATTTTAGAGTTTCCTTTTGTTGCTTATCCAGCTCAACACCTTTTATGTTTGAAGGTATTGAAATACTTTTGATTTTTGTTTTAAGCAATTCGTTTGTTTCAGGGTCTAATTGTACGAGATATTTTTCATTGTTAATAGTTTTTGTTATTATCTCGTTATCTTGAAGTCGTTCTAACTCCTTTGGTTTAAGGTTTATATCATTCATTATTTCTGGTCTGACTGGATGAACTTTAACGCCAGCATTGTTGCTATCTTTCCAGTACAAACTTATTTTTCCTTTCATACTTATTTCTTCTCCATTATTATCGTGAAAAGAAAGGTCTAGTAAACTGGTTCTCTTTCCAGATAATAGAGCTGTGATATTTGCCTTATCCAAAGACCATATCTGTTTTTTTGATATTCCTATTAGTTCTAATTCTTTATATGGAATATCATTTTCATTAAAAATAGCTTGCTTTTTATCCATGTAATGTATATTTTTGCTCAAAAGTAATAAAAATATCAATATGAAGAATAAATTTATCATGTTTTTTACTTATTCATTGTTTTTTTCAGTGAATGGCTACTGTCAGTTTAATACGGTATTACAGAAAAAGGATATTCCTAAAGCGGAACCTGTATTAGCAACGACAGAAAATAAATTGATAGAAGAAAAAGAAAAGGCTGTTGTCGTCAATGATGCTTTGACTACAGAACGACTTGCATACTGGAAGCAAAGAAGGTATTTATCTTTGCCCATTGATTCAATGGTGATAACTTCCCATTATGGTAAAAGAAAAGACCCATTTACTGGAAAAATAGCAAATCATAGAGGGATAGACCTTAAAGGCAACAACGACTATGTTTATTCGATAATGCCGGGAATGGTTGTAAAAACAGGAAAAAATAAAGGGTTGGGCAATTATGTAGAAGTGCGTCATGGTGATTTTACTTCTATCTATGGGCATTTATACAGTGTGCTTGTAAATGCGAAACAAGCTGTTGAAGCTGGGCAACCAATAGGCATTAGTGGAAGTACCGGGCGCAGCACAGGAGAACACTTACATTTTCAAATGGAATACAAAGATAAAACTATAGACCCTAAGCCAATTCTTGATTATATTAATGAGGTAATCAGAACCGTTAAAGGACAAATTTCACAGCAAATAGATAATGAGTTAAGACGCAAATAAATAGAAAAAGAGGATTGGAAAAGCCAGTCCTCTCTTTTTGGAAGAATCAGAAGAAACCTTTTTTTAATCCTTTTTCTTGTCTTTGAACTTTTTCTAGTGAAGATTGAAGTTGTGACAGAGCTTCTTTCATTCCTTTTTTTACTTCAGGATTCGTTACGGATTCAATAAGCTCTTTTCCTCTTTGAATGTTAGTGTTAAGTATTTCTTTATTCTTCATCTGTTTTGAACGACTTTCATCTATAAAAATAGATGGCATACTTTTGCAACTCCATTCACCATTTACTAGATTGAAATCTTTAATTCTTTCTTTCGCTAAGTAGGTGTGGATAGAAATCTTATCTACAGCCTTATCACTGTATAATTGATTTGCAGATTTCATTAGTCCATTTACGGCTTTGTTATGTGAATCAATATCGGCTAATCGTCCTTGTCCTTTACTTAGTACTTCTTCTTGATACCTGTTGTAAAGTCCTAGTTGGGTAAACTCCTTGGGGGCTGCAATAATATATGCTTCAACTCTAAATCCTGCATCTTTAAATTTTTGTGCTGTCTTTAAAGGTACATCTGGATTTCTCATAGTTCCTTCTATAATAATATTGCATTTCCGTTTAATGGCTTCTTCTATTAGTCTTTCTGTAAAAACGCTAGAAAAAATCTGGGTTTCAATGGGGTATTTAATAGGGTCTTTTATTAGTTCCTTATTGGGGTGAAACTGTCTGTAAAGGTCACCATTAACAGTGAGAAAATCTAAGTTAGGATGGTCTTTCTTTGCAACATTTATAAGAGTGCTTTTTCCGCAAGCTGGTTGTCCACCTAAGATTATAGCAATAGGCTTTTGTGATGATATATTGATGTCCTCAAATAAGCCATCTTTTTTTTGTTCAAAGATGGCTTCTACTTCATAGCGTTGCATAATATGCTTTCAATTTAGGTGCGTAATAGTTTTGTATCTTATCCATGACTGATAAGCGCACATTTTCAGAAACTTCAAACTGCAACAATCCATTTGCTATTTTTTCTTCTGTGTTGAGAACAGAAAGTTCTTTTTGCAGTATTTTTTTTCTGTTTTCATCCTTCTCTTCTGATATTTCATCTATCTTCATCATGCGGAGTGTCCCGATAATGTCGAGCGCAACATCCAAGCTCATTTCTTTATTCATGGTTCATTATAGTTTTATGATTTATACTTCAATAGATTCTGTGAATTTTAATAATGGAATAACTTTCACTGTATGAAATGAAAGTTGGTTAAAAAGCTTATGGGTCTTTAGCATTTCAATCGCTGCATCAGCCGTAACAACACCTTGTTCATAAAGCCGGATTGTTGCATATAACTGGTCATTGGCAACGGGTCCCATTATTAAATCATAGCTGTTTTTTCCTTTTCCTCTGCGGTTATTAACTACAAACTCCAGCCACTCTTTTGTAGCCCCATCAAATCGAAGGACTGAAAACTCTCTATCAAGAATATTATCGGGGACTTCATAAACTGAAACGACCGCTTTTTTACCATGTTCCCGATTTCTTTTGAGTATTGCCCACTTCTTAGCCTGTTCAAAATTAGTTGTCGTATAGAATCCTTTTCCAAAGTCAGTAGCTTTACGCCCTTTCTGTATATTAGGGGATTTGACGGTAACTGTTGAGCCGTGATATAGTTTCATGCCTTTTTATTGATATAAGTTATTATAGTATCTAATATATACTCTGTATCTTGTGTGTGCAGCATTTCAAAATTTTCATATAGAAATTCAAAAACGCCATGATTGGAAAACAGCAAAAGAGTTTCTTTAGCACTTATATTTTTAGTTTCCCTGTAATTTTCAGCACAAAACATTTGAAAAAGCAATATCTTTGGATTGTCCTTTTGTACTTTCTTCTGTTCTGTTTTCTCTTTTTCTAATGCTTCATAAAGTGATAATGTACTTGAATACCATAGTTTTGTGTTCTCGTCCAATAATGCCTTGTACAAATTGGAAGAATATATATAGTATAACGCATCTTCTAAAGGTAGCGTTTTTCTTTTCATGACTGTATCAACCAATTCTCTCATAACAAATGGGAGCATAGCCGAACCAAGTTCATTTTGATATGTTTGATTAGTTTCCATAACTATTTATTTTCTAATTTTATATAGCTATCTTGCTGATGTCTTTAGCAAAGATAGAGAAAAAACAATCATCATAGACCTATTGTATTGATTAGTTTGTAAATAGGTTCTTTGTATTTCTTTAGATTTTTAATTTGTATAACATACTTATTGATTCCTAACTCATTAAAGATTTCTGCGTACATTTTTATTATGGATTTTCTGTAGTAGATGGTTAATCCTACTATTGCAATGCAAATAAAAATCAAATAGACTAGTTCACTATACGCATAGATTGCTAATACAAAAATTCCACCCATAGCCCATAAAAAGCTACTTAAAAGAAATCTTAAGATATTCATGATTTTGTTTGCTGTTCTTTATACTGGCAGCCAAACCAGCTTTAAAAGTTTATTTATCTCTTTATTTTCAATACTCAAAGATAGTAATTTTCTATAAATGTCGCAAATAATAGGACAATTATTTTTGTTAAAAATGGTTTTAGGTTTATAGACTGCCGAAGTTTTATTTTTCCCTAAAGTTTTTGGTATCATAATAATGTTCTCTTATCGTCCATGCCGGGCAGAACCCGGAAAAGTACGGTATCAAATACCTTCCCGGTTTCTCTCCAGTGCAGGCAGAAAAGGTATCAATTAGATGCAATCCTTTTGCTGATGGGCGATAGTTCCTGAATGGTGTCGGTATCGTTTCTTTTATGATGCAGCCGTTTTTCTGTATTCAGATATAGAGAGAAACGACACAAAGAACTTTAGGGAAAAGAAGATTCTTCGTGTTGCTCTTTCTGGAAGTGGAGTATATTAATCATATATTATATGTTTATAGGTTCATATATTATATATTCATATATTATTTATATATAGTGTTTTCTCTTTGTTCTTTTTCCCTAATGTTTTATGGTATCAATTTTTTGTGTCCGGCTTCCGGCAGCTTTTTGTATTTGGTATCAAAAGGTCGTTCTGCAGGGTGTGCCAGGAATGATAATTCGGTATCATTTCATCATGCCATGTTTGCCCATCAGTGCCGGAACTCCGAAAAGTACGGTATCAATTTCTTTCCAGACTATAAAACAAAGACCGAGAGTTTTACCTCCCGGTCTTTGTTAATAGAAATCTCTCTTTTTAATATTCATCATTTGTGATAAATATTTCTACTCTCCTATTTTTAGCACGTCCAGCTTCACTTGTATTGTCTGCAATGGGTTCGCTATATCCTTTTCCATCTTCTGTTATGTTGTTTGTTTCTATACCAGCGGTTCTAAGGTAATTTCCTACTGCTGCTGCTCTATTTTTAGAAAGTATGATATTGTATTGTTTTTCTCCTATATTGTCAGTATGCCCAATTATTTTAATCTTAGTATTGGGTATTTCACTAATGATATTACATAAGTCAGAAAGCATTTTTTGAGCTTCTTCATTTAATTCATATGAATCAAATTTGAATAGGATTTCACTTTGAGCTGTTGCTTTAAACTGTTCTTTTCCATTTTTATCTTTATAGCTGGAGATTGATAAGCCATCAATAGCTTTTAGTTTATTTCTTCTAGCTTCTATCTTTTCTTGGATAGCTTTATCTCTTTCCTCTTTAACTAATTTTGCACTTCCACCAACTATTGAAGCGGTTGAATAGTTACTATTATTTTCTATCATGTCTTTTTCTTTGTCGCTTAGTTCAGCGTTACTGAAAGTTATCATATGCGTTGAAGTACATGCGGTAAAAAATGTAACAACGAAGGCTGCTAGTATAATTATTTTCTTTTTCATGATTATCTTATTGCTATAATAGGTCTGATTTTAAATGAATTTCTTTTGCTTGTACTGGTTGCTCTTCCTTTTGTTAATGAAGAAATTAGTGCAAACACTTTAGGAGTATCTTTTCCTGCTCCATCTTCTGTAGAACTCCAGTACCAACCATCAAAGTGCGTTCCTCCAATGATTGAGAAAGAAGAATATACCTTTTCAAGATTATTAGAGATTGCTTTGTTTTGTGCGATAGAGCCAATAAACCAACCTGTAACACCTTTTGGTGCGTATTCTATAGCTTTTTGAGCTGCTGGATAAGCTAAACTATCTTTTATAGCAAAGTTCATTATTGCGGCAGTATTAGCTGCTCCATCAAAGCTGTTTTCATCTTCCGAAACATTAGCTATATCCTCGTCTGTATCTATTAAAGGATTTTCTTCTAAATCTTCTAATGAAACGGCATAAGCGGTTTCTTTTATATCAGGATTATTCCCATCATTACACCAAAATACAACTCCAATGGCTTCTTTTTCATTGGGTGAAAAAAGTGAGGGATGCACTATACTTCCATCACTACATAAGATACTACCCGGCTGTAATGATGTGTCTATAATATCTTCGTGTTTTGTACATGATGATATTACCCCTATAATGGATAATAGAATTATATATATTTTTTTCATACTTAATTATTTATTGGAAATTTGACACCTACTAATAATCCATTTCGGAAATGGTCACGTGTCCAAAAGACAAAATCATTTTTTTGCATTACAAAGACTTGCATTCCATTTCTAAATGAATAGCTATATTCTAAACCTATATCAATGGAAGCCTGAAACCCTTTTCTGTTAGCTCCTAAATCTGCTCCAAACCGCCATCTTAAATTACTGTTTTTGCCTCGTGAGATTGTAGGTTTATATGCTGCACCTATGCCGAATGTTTTATAGCTCCAGAAACTATCAGAGCATACCTTATTACATACCGGGCATTTATCATATGCTGTAGCTAAATCAATATATAGTTCATAAGCATTGTGATATTTACCTTCAAACTCCAGCCCTACAACTGCATTGACGGTATTTTTCCATTGCCAACCTCCTGAAATATTAAAAAACTTATCACCATCACCAGCCATTGACTTTAGGGAAAAAAATAAGGTGATAACAAGAAATGCTATTCTTTTCATAATCGTAAAATTTTATTCAGTAAAAGCATCTGCATGAAGAATGTCTGCATAATCAATTCTTAATGTTATAGTACGTCCTGAAATCTGTTTTTCAGATATTTCTATGGTAAGAACTTTTTCGTCTGGGAAAGTAAATTTTTCAAAGACAAAAATATTTCGATAGTTCTTCTTGAAAACAAGATTCTTATTAACTTGCATCAATGGAAGTATTTCTATAGATTGAAAATTAGTAGCCTTTGTTTGTTTTTTATCTTCTATTTTGAAGCGTATTTGGTCTATATCATATCGTATTTTTGTTTTATTAATCATAGAAATATCAATAAAGAAATACTTATCTAATGTGTAGATATTGTTTAGTACAATTTTCATTAGGTTACTTTTACTGGAAACATCATAGAATTTATTTTTTGAAATAAACATTCTATGTGCGTAATCATACATTTGTGCTTTGGTTAAGTTCACTTCTGGATTCATATAGCTACGTAAATCAGCATAAGGGATATTAAAGCGAGTGTATGCTTTTGCTAAATCGCTACTATATACTAGCATATATTGTACGAAAAATCTTTCTGTAACAATGGTGATAACTCCACTAGCTCCTTCTTTTGTGGGCTTTATTCTAAGAGAGTTACCAGTAGGAATATCGCCAACAATATCATTGACTGATATATCAACATATTTTATATCTTCCATAGCTATAAAATGCGTTGAAACATCTTTGTTGACGTATATAACCTTTAGTTCTTCTGGGTTTTCACCTGCAAGCTCGATGTTTTCTCCAATAGGGGTGTTCTGTGCATTTCCTGTAATAACAGAAACCATTGTGCATAATGCAATAAAAATCTTTCTCATATTATTGTTCTTTATCTTTGTTGTTTACTAAAAAAACTTGTGTGTTATATTTTAATTTGGCTTTGTTTTTTTTGATGTTTTTGGAAAGAGCTTGGGTTGTACTACGGTAAGCATCTTGTAAAGCACCTAAAGCGAATTGTTCTACTCCTTCTGATTGGCTGTTCATTTGTATAGTTTGGCTTCCTATTTGCGCTCCAACATCTTTACTCAAATCTCTAAAAGCTGATGAAGGAACAAAGAAACCTTCTTGTCCGTCATTATCATATACAGATAAATCTACTTTCATTTGTCTGCCATCAACCATTATAGAGGAAATATTAATGTGTACTCTTTGAGCTTTAAAGCCAGATACATTCCCATATAGGTAAGTGCCTTTAGTTAAAAGAGCGTCATTAATCATTATATCATCTAGAAGCCGTATGCGTACTCGGCTACCATCTGTTACTTTTAAAGTTTCATCTAATATAGCTGTGATTAGTGAAGTTTTTTGTTCTTTCCCTACAGTATTAAAATATACTTCTGCGGGATTTTTCGCTTTTACAACTTCTATAGCCTTTTCTTTTGGCTTTTCATCTTGTTTTTTTTGAGGTGTTCTAGGACGTGGATTTTGTAATGAATCTATATAAGCCATTTGCATTTTAAAAAGCTCCATTTCTTCTTGCATCTTGGATTTTTCAGGAGCTTTCCTAGTTTCTGTTTGACTTGATTCATCTATAGTAGGAAATCCTTTTATTTGTTGTTCCAATTCCTTTTCTCGGATTCTAGAAGCTTGATTTAAACTGTCAATTTGCCTTATTTCATCATTGGAGTAAAGAGAACCAGAACTTTCAATTTCGCTAACTTCTTCTTCTTTATCTATGGTTTGTATTGATGAATAATCAGAAGATTTATTGAAAGCTCCTTTGAGTGATTCAAATTTACTTTTTATCTCTCTTTTTTCTAAATTAGCATCAGGAATATCAAGATTTAATTCTTCCGTTTCTACTAATGTAGTTTCTTCTGCTGGGGCAGAGTTTATCATATCCTTAACTAGCCATCCTATCCCTAGAATAAAAGGTAGGATGAGTATCGGAATGATGTACTTAGGCTTTTTAATATCAATCTGTTTCATACGCTATTTATTTAATTTATTGTATAAATTTTTTATTCGTATAGTGTCTTCTGGAGTTAATTTCCCATTTTTTCTTAGCTCATTAATTTCATTTTGCATTTTAATCACTTCTAACAAGTCGTGAACTCCTACTTGTTTTTTTTGTAGGGTACTATCAATGTTAATTTGTACTTTGCTTTTTTCTTCGTTGAAAACTTGCATTGGCTTTCTTTCTGGACGCATTACTAATGATAGAATTGTGACGAAAGAAAGGAATGAAATCGTAATTCCAAACATAGCTTTACGGTGTATATCAGCCCACGCCAATAAGCGTTCACAAGCGTTATTAACTCCGAACTTTTGAAATATTTTAGTAAGAAGAACAACTGTAGCTTGCTCGGCTTTAGTCTTGATACTTTCTTTTCTATCATTCTTTTTATGTTTAAACAGTTTCATTAGAAATTCTTTTTTACTTTATAATCTAGGTCTTTGTTTAGTATCGTTTTCCAATCTGTGATAATAAGTCCATGAGGATTATTTTCAGTACGTGGAATTTGTCTTAATTTCCCTGTAGTTACAAGTTGCCTTTTTAGAATAGAGGTTTCTCGCTCTATACGTTGGATGCCATAGTACTCAAAAGATAGGTTGTTCATGTCCACCTTGATACTATCTGTCATAATTGTTACTGTTGCAGAACTCGCTAATATGGTGTTGAAATATCCTTTTTCTTTTAAATTATTATATTGTTTTAATCCGCTATCATCAATTAGATACATGGCTTTTTCCATGTTGTATTTTATAAATTCATCGTCTGGTGGTAATGTGAAAAATAAAGTGTGGAATAGATTTATGTGGCTCTTACATTCGACTTCCAAGTTGACTTCTGTACCAGTTTGTTTTACTAGTACAGGGACATCATTATCCAAAACATATATTTTTTTTCTTTCAGCTTTTACTAAAGAGAAACAAAAGGCTAGTACCATACCTGAAATAACTATACTAGTTGCAAAACAGCCAATGGATAAAATTCCGGCTAATTTGATTTTATTTTCTAAGTTTTTAATAATCATGATTATGTGAATTTAAAATTTAATGAATCTTTTTACATAGCTGCACTGGCTCCACCTGTAGCCGGAGCTGCTACAGCTTTGGTTGCGATGGCTGCTCCTCCAACCATGCCTCCTACTGCTTGCCCTACTCCAGTTGTACTTACAATCCATGTAGAAACAAAAGGTATTGTAAGCATGGCAAATGCTCCAAGTAATGCTGTAAGAAGGAAGCTATTGACACCTCCAGAGGTCATTCCGACATACATGACAAATGCAGCTTCATTTCTAAGCGCATATTCTAAAATTTCAATTTCTCTTTCTATCCCATATTGCATTACTACTAAAGAAATTGATAATACTATATATGCAATACATGAATATAAACTAACACTGACAAAACGAGCTATCCATTGTATATAAGCATCCCGAAATGCAGGTAAAACAGAGAATGCAAAAGCTAGTGGACCAAGAATAACTAATATTCCTGTGAATATGATTTGTAGGAAAAAGACAAAATAGGTACATACTTGCCAAAAAGTAACGACAATAAATTCAATGATATTAAACATTATCATTTTAACCTTAGCGACTACATATACATATAATCCAGCTATCTTGTCTCCAATAGCTGAGAAGTCTATACTAAAATCATACCATTTCTTATCCTTAACTTCATTTTCGGCTCTTTCAACTTCTAATGAAGTATGTAATAACTCTACTGCTACGCTATCAATGAGTGCATATCTATTACGAGAAAGTAATTCTACTTCTTCTATCTGATTCGTAAACATAGCCTTGCTTCGTGCTGTTAATAACTCTCCGGGATAACTGATTAGATTAATAAAGGGAATCCAGAACATAAGAACCAATCCCAGTGCGAATGGACGCAATAACGGGATAATCTCTAATTTTTTATCTCCACTCATCATTTTGAAGCTTTCTACTCCAAAATATAACAACATAAAGATTGCTGCCAATGCTTGTGCATCCGCAATAAATTCTCCGAATAGAACAGTTGTTTTATCTCTTAGTCCATCAAATAATTCAAATAAGAATTTATCTATTAACTCATTCATGGCTCATTATTGTTTTATTTATATTATTCAATCTTGTTATTAATGAAAGAACCTCTATTAGTTCTTTATCAAAATCTAAATAGGCTTCCCTTTTTTTAGAGTTACTCATATGTGAATCATGGATTATATCTATGTTCTTTTTTATTCTAGTAACTTCATCAGTTATAACTTCAACATGTTCTTTATTACCGCCATTAGAAGAATATTCGACAAGTTTTTTATTTATATCATTAAGAATATCATTTCTACGATTTTTAGTTAAAGTATATTGATAATCAATTTCTTTATCTCCAAATTTGAAGAGTTCCTGTCTATATATGGTATCAACATTATACCCTTCTTTTTCTGTTTCTGATTTATTGTACTCTACGGCTGCCATCATGGGAATTTCTTGTAACTGGAAATTACGTCTATCTTCCTTCCCGTATTTGTCGTGTAACCCTAAGCCCGGCAAAGGAATTTTAATACCCAAAACCTTTTTATACCATATCCAGTAATGATACCATTCTGGTTGTAGTCGTACTCTATCCATAAATTCCATATTATTAAGCACGCTCCATTTCCCTTTATCCTTTACAGGCATTTGGGAATAGGTATTAGAAGTACCAATAATCAACATTAGGGAAAAAAATAAAAGCACTCTTTTCATATTATCTTTTAGGTTTTACTTTATAATTCTGTAATAAATCATCAACTAATTTTGAACGATTATCTTTGTATTTAAATACCCCCGGAGCTAATGTTTGTAATACTCCATTTCTTTTTGCTGTTTTCATCTGTCGGCATACAGCGTATGCTATACCTCTCATGTTTCTTAGTTCATTAATAACATACTTAAGCAAGTCTATTCTTTGCTTATTATCCATAAGGTTTACATCTGTCCCGACAATAGCGACCTGATAAATGTATTGTGTCAAATCCGCAGTGCGATTTACTAATTCTAGCTCTGTTTTTGCTGACACCAATAATAAAGCCGGGTCACCTACAGCAAGTTCAACCATTTGTTTTTGATATTTACCAATATCTGCTGCAATATCAGTGCAGTAGATAATATCTTTTCCTGTTTTTATGATGGCTTCTACAGATTTTAGGCTATTATAAAATTTGCTTTGGAAAAATTCAATCTGAACCATTTTTTCACTGATTTGTTTTTGTATAAGGCTTATTTGAGCTTCATTCTCTTTCACTTTAGAGAAAGAAGTATGTTGCACCTTATGATTAGCTATAAGTGTTTCCATACAGGTTATATCCAAGACTGCCTTTTGCGAATATGCAACTTGGGTTAAAGTAGATGCTACCACTAAAATAAATAGGATTTTCTTCATGATATTATCTTTAACGGTTTGTAATCCATTTGTATTTATCTAGGATATACTTATATAATGGTTGTTCCCCTATGATGTTAAGTATATCTTTTAGGCTTCCATCATCGGAGTGATACCCTAGTACCTTATTGACTTGTAAAACCCAATCCATATTTTTTAATTTGGAAGATTTTAGGTCTATTATAAAATTATCCAATCCTGTTTGGAAACTACCATAAATGATATGATAATATCCAACAGCATCTTTTTCAATTCGTTCTGTAGTAAATGTGAAATATTCGTGTAGAGAAACCTCTACTCCAAATACATTTCCATAATTTCCTCTTTTTATAAATACTTCATTAAACCGATTACGGTTTTCTTTATTGGGAAGTTGATTTATGGTAAATATTTGCTTTTGATTTACTTCCGTTAGGGATAAAAGATTTGCTATTTCTTGATATTTGTCTATAAATTTACTTTGGTCTAATAGGCATATAATATCGGAGTTGCTGATTATAGAGTTTTTGACTACAGGATTACTAATTATGTCCTCCAGTTCTTGAGTAACAACCATTGCCATACCCCAAAATTTACGAACTGTTTTATACAAATAGAGTATATAGCCAGCCATCATAGGGCTAGCTATGGCTTTCCATGCTTCTTCAATTATTAATGCCTTTCTGTTCTTTTTTAATCTCATTTTTTGAATAAAAACGTCCATAATAATTAAGGTTACTATTGGAAATAATTCAGGGTCATCTTTAATTGCATCAATTTCAAAAACTATAAAGGGTTCTTCAAAAAGGGAAGTGTCAAAATCCTCATTAAGAGTTTTTTCTAACTGTCCTCCTTTATAGAATTTTTTTAATAGAAACTTATAGTTAGTAATATCAAAATCAATTTTGTTCTCTTTGCAAATGATAGGTATAATGCGTAGGGAAAATTCGTAGAAAGAGTTAAAAGATAAGCTTTCAACTTTTATTTCTTTCAATATATCTTCCTTCTTCTGGATTCGTCTTTCTATTATAGAAAGTAATCTAGTTTCAGGATTATCAAGCTCTTGGCGTGTAAAGCCTTTTTCGATGAGAATGTTTTGTATCGCTTTTTCTGCGTTGGTTTTTTCTCCGCCTTCTCCTTTTTCTACTAGTTGCTGTAATTTCTCTATTTTTTCGGAAAGTATCTTGCGTTCTTCTTTTTCCCTTTCGTTTTCAAATTCTTCTTCATTGACTTGAAATTCGAGTAGTAAATTTTCACGTATGGCTTCTTTTTCCGCATCTGAATAACCATTAAAGGGATGAAAGTAGAAAGAATAGTATTTTTCTATGGTAATATCCATAATTTCTTCTTCTTGCTTTTTGACCTCACCATTTGCACCTTTCCATATCAGGAAAATTAATGATTTAAGAAAGTTTTTCTTTTCTACATTATACTCTTCTTCAGTAATTCGGAAAGGATTCATAGATATAGGCTTGCTTTCAGAATAAGTAATGTATTTGCCATGATAGTATTCGCACATTCCTGAATAACTATGCCCTGTATCTACCAATACAATATCAGTGTTATCTAAAACCCATTGTCTTACTTTGGAGTTGACATAGAAAGACTTACCAGAACCACTTGGACCTAAAACAAAGAAGTTGGAGTTATTTGTATATTTTTTCTCACCTTCTTTCCCGGACATATCTATTCCAACAGGCAATCCTTGTCTGTCTGTAAAATAAGTAAGAAAAGGGCTGTTTTCTGTTACTTGTAATTTTTCCTTGAACAAAAGACAAATTGCAGCATCGGAAGTTGTTAGAAATTTGTCATAACTGTTTAGGTTGATTGCGTTTCCTGGCAGTGCACATTCGAATAATTCTAATTGGTTGAAGCATTGTTTATTAATAATAATGCCACAATCAAAAAGAGATGTTTCAACATAGTTGATAGCCTTACTAATATCATCAAGACCAGCAAGAATTATATTATAATGTGCATATACAAGCATTTGCCCTTCTCTGGCAATATCCGACTGCACTCGTTCTATGTCTTCTACACATAAATCATTTGCAGGGTCAGGCATTCCTTTATGTTTTTTCTTTTTGCCTTCTAATTTGTTTGCTTCGTTTCGTTGGTCTGGAATATTTATTACTTGATTATAGATAATTGTGTCTATACCTGGTGTATCATGCAAAAAAGAGAGTAAGTCAACAGGAAACCTTAGCCCAATATTGACCTCTTTATATGGTTTTATAACAGAAGGAAAATTAACTTCGTCAATATCTACAAGAGAAATGCACTGTACGTTTTTTTCTCCAATTATAAGATTTTCTTCTCTTGCTTTGATATTTTTTAGGCTTACTGTTTGCTGATTGAAATTGATAGATAGAAATCTTTTTATATATATTTCTATTTCATTTTCATTTAATAGTTTAGCTCTTATTCCTCTGTTAGCGAATAGTCCTAATACTTTTGTGATGTTTCTAATAAAAGTATCAAACCTTCGAGGGTCAAAAGAAAAGAATTTAGACCTTTCTACTTCTCCTGTAATAACAAGATAAGTAGAAATATCAGTATATATTCGTCCTTTAAAATGTTCAAAATAACGATTTGATAAATAGTCGTTCTTCCTATTCTGGGGTGGTAAAAATGATTTTTTACATAGAATATCCTGTTTTTGTATTGTATATCCAGTTCCTAATACTTTGAGGATATTAGTAAATAAGTGGTGAAAATCATAGTAAGCATCCATATCTGCTGAATACTGTATTATAGGATTTTCACATTTAATGATAACAGAATAGTCGCCCCTTCGGTTATAGAATATAGGAGTATTGTCTATTGTTTCAATACCAATATAAGGAGCTTCAAATTCACTTTTCTTTTTCATAAGCTTTATTTTTTTCTATCTCTTATAAAAGTGCGTGATACTATATATATGCCTTTTCGTTTATCTTTCCTGTGAAGCCCTTTTCTTTGTAATTGCGATGTTATTCCTAACCCTCCAAACATAACTATTACAAGAGTTATACCTCCCCACATAAAAGAAGCCAGAGTAGAAACAATAGCACATAAAAGTAAAGCACTAATAATACAAGCTCCACCGATATATATGAACTTGCCTTTAAATCCTTTGAAAATAAGGGGCTTTTGTAGCCCCTTATATACATTGTAACTTGGATACTCTTTCGACATATTAGATTCCGAAGAATGCTTTTACGACAACACCTGATACAACCAGAAAGATACATGACCCCATCCAGCCCATAACAGCCTTTTGTACATCTTGGTCACCAGAGTTCCATTTTAAATAAACTCGCACTGCTCCAACTAATCCTACTAGACCTCCTAGTATCATCATCATGTTTCCTAGGGGGTCCATGTAGGTTGCAAGTTCAGAACTAGCTGCATCAATTCCCGCAGCACCTTGTGCAAAAGTGTTAGTTACTACCATTATGCTAATGGCTAAAGCGAATGCTCTTTGAGCAATTTTTGAAAAAAACTTTTTCATTTGAATAAAAATTAGTTGTTTATTTGTTAAAATTTACGTGTGAAAACATGCTTTTCCCTTTAGCAAGAAGTTGTTCCATTGGAATACCTTGTGTTTCAACTTCCATTTCAATAGATTCATTTACAGATACATAATTCTGTTCAGATTCTTTTTTTTCATCTTCTTTTTCGTATGAGCCTGTTTCAAAATCTTCATCTACAACTTTGTGAGGTATTTCTTCTTCCTCTCCTATTGAAATAATTTCTTCTTCTTCACCTGTATTGGTTTTGCTTTGCTTTAGGAAAGCATCATACAGGATGTTTGCAGCGTAGTAAACTACATAAATGGCAAATACAGCCATGATAAATTGTGAATAACTCATATTCTTAAATTTAAAAGTTTCATTAATCGACCCTTTTTCTGTACTTTTGATTTATAATAGTACTAGAGGTAATAACAGGGGGGAAAGCCCTAGTTTAAAATAGTTTCGCGAATAGTTGAATTTATGAAACTTGGATTTAAATAAAATGGAGATAATAGGCTACGCTCGTGTTTCAACGAGGGAACAGAATTTAGATTTGCAGCTAGATGCTTTAAAAGAAGCCGGATGCAAACTTATATTTGAGGAAAAAGTATCAGGAGTAAAGGATAGACCCGAATTAGATAAAGCCCTTGCATATTTGCGAGAAGGTGATACTTTTGTTATCTGGAAGCTAGATAGATTAGGACGTTCTTTGAAAGATTTAGTTTATATAGTTGATTGTTTGCAGAAAAGAAAAATTGCATTCAAAAGCATAGTTGATGGTATTGATACTAATAGTGCTTTAGGAAGATGTCAATTTGGAATTTTTGCTTCATTGGCTGAATATGAACGTGAAATAATAGTAGAACGAACTAGGGCTGGATTACAAGCTGCAAAAGAACGAGGGAAACTTACGGGACGACCTATAGGGTTATCGGAAGATGCAAAGAGAAAAGCTATAGCAGCAAAGCGTTTATATGAAAATCGGGATTATTCTATAGATGAAATATGTAGAATTTTACACATTGGAAGTAAGGCTACTTTGTATAGGTATTTACGTTATGAAAAAGTAAGATTGATGAATAGAAGAAATAAATAGGGCGTTACCTTTCAGGTCGGGCTTTTCGCTGCAAGTCCTCGCTACGCTGTGGGCTTTCCGCTGCAATCCCTAACGCATTTTCCCACCCACCCTTCTAAGGTATATCCAATGCTTTGCTTTTTTCACCGCTTCTATGAAGCACCTACAAAAGCAAGGCATTGGATATTCGGTTTTATAGACTTCATGTTCCCTAAAGGGAATATTCCGTTTATAAAACCTTATCTCTCACCCAAAATATATAAAACTTTAGGGAAAAGATAATACGTTAAAAATCAGCCGATTATAAACTATTTTTAACAAAAATAATTGTCTTATTATTTGCGACATTTATAGAAAATTACTATCTTTGAGTATTGAAAATAAAGAGATAAATAAACTTTTAAAGCTGGTTTGGCTGCCAGTATAAAGAACAGCAAACAAAATTATGAAATCTACTTTTGATAAAAATGCAGAGAAGTTTGTAAACCTTATGGTTGAAAAAATTGAAAGCTTGTCTATGAATTGGCAAAAACCTTGGTTCTCTAAAGTCAACTCTAAACAGAACTTTTTACCACAAAATTTAACAGGTCGTACTTATAGTGGTGGAAACGCTTTTTTACTTTATTTTTTGTGTGAAAAATATAATTATCAAACTCCTGTTTTTTTGACATTCAATCAAGCACGAAACGAAGGTATTAATGTTCTAAAAGGTGCTGTTGCTTTTCCTGTTTATTATACATTATTTTGTGCTTATCATCGTCAGACAAATGAAAAAATTTCATATGATGAATATAACAAATTATCAGAAGAAGAACAAAAAGAATACCGTTTAGCAGCTTATACAAAATATTTCCAAGTTTTTAATTTAGACCAAACAAACTTTGCGGAAAAATATCCCAATAGATGGGATATATTAAAGGCTAAATTTTCAGGAGAGGAACAGCCACAAGAAGAGAAAGAAATGTATGTAAATCCAATACTTGATGAAATGAATAAGAATCAAAATTGGGTATGTCCTATTCAAACGGTTTCTAGTGATAGTGCGTTTTATTCAATATCAAATGATAGCATTACTTTACCTTTAAAGAGCCAATTTAAGGACGGAGAAAGTTTTTATGGTACAGAATTACATGAAATGGGACATAGTACAGGTGTTAAAAATAGACTAAATCGAAAAGGATTTTATGAAAATGATAAATTCAATTATGGGCGTGAAGAACTTGTAGCAGAATTAATATCGGCTTTGTCTGGTGTATATTTGGGTATTTCTGTAACCGTCAGAGAAGAAAATGCGGCTTATTTAAAATCATGGTGCAAAGCAATAAAAGAAGAACCTAAATTTTTATTTACTGTATTGGCAGATGCTATTAAAGGTAGTAAATTCATAGCCCAGCATCTAAATATAAGGCTAGATGTGGAAGAAGTTGAAGAAGAGAAAAATACAAAGGTTGCTTAAAGGTTCCTTCCCCCCTCATTGGGGGGAGTTCTTTTTTCAAACGCCAAAAAAGAACCAAAAAGGCTTAATCGCTTCACTTTGTTACGCTCCAATAGTTTTGCTATCGGTAAACCCACCCACCCTTCTAAGGTATGTTTCTTTATCCCTTCTGCAATCCTTAGTAAAGTTCCACTACCTTTTAGGTAACTCCACTTTAGTAAGCATTGCAGAAGCGGAAACATGACGCAAATTAAAATACATTCTCACTTTGAGAATACATTTTAATGCGTCTTGTTGTCTAACCCAATAAGAACTATAGGGAAAGAAATTGATACCGTACTTTTCGGAGTTCCGGCACTGATGGGTAAACATGGCATGATGAAATGATACCGAATTATCATTCCTGGCACACC
>NZ_QTMW01000055.1:0-7590 GCF_003604005.1 Bacteroides sp. OF03-11BH
GTTCTTAGAGGGGAAAGCTCCCGTAAGGGGGCTGACCTACTCGACTCAAGCGGCGACCCCGACACCTCAAAGACCGCCGCCAGTTGGTTCGGGGCGTGCATCTTCCTGATTGTAGCCGCCACTATCCTGCGCTCGTTCTTCCTCTAAACCTGCGGCTATGTCTGACGAGTTGTTGAGGGCTAAGCCCGAAAAATATCAGGTAAACAGGGGTATCGGGAAGCCCGTGGAGTTCAAGGGGCTGAAAAGCCAGTACCTCTTTATCTTTTGCGGCGGCTTGCTCGCCGTCTTCGTGGTGTTCATCGTCCTGTTCATGGCGGGCGTGAACCAGTGGCTATGTATCGGTTTCATCGTGTCGGCTTCGCTGCTGCTCGTGTGGCAGACGTTCCGGCTCAACGCCAAGTACGGCACGCACGGGCTGATGAAAGCCGCCGCACGCAAACGGCATCCACGCTTCATTATCAGCCGAAAGGCGATACCCCGATTATTCACCTACAAAAAAAGAAAGGAAGAAAGACCATGAGAAATATGTTAAAGGCTACCACGCTGGAAAGGAAATTCCCCCTTTTGGCGGTGGAGAACGGCTGCATCATTTCAAAGGATGCGGACATAACGGTGGCTTTCAGGGTGGAACTGCCCGAACTGTTCACCGTCACCAGTGCCGAGTACGAAGCCATACATTCGGCATGGTACAAGGCAATCAAGGTGCTGCCCGACTACTCCATAGTACACAAGCAGGACTTCTTCATCAAGGAGAACTACCAGCCCGACACGGAAAGGGACGAGCTTAGTTTTTTAAGCCGCTCCTTTGAACGGCACTTCAATGAACGCCCGTTCCTGAACCATTACTGCTACCTGTTCCTGACAAAGACGACAAGGGAGAGAAGCCGCCGACAGAGCGACTTCTCCACCCTATGCCGGGGCAGGATTGTACCGCAGGAGATAGCCGACAAGGAAGCGGCGGCAAAGTTCATCGAAGCGGTCGGGCAGTTTGAAAGGATTATGAACGACAGCGGGTTTGTCACCCTTACCCGGCTGGCGGCATCGGAAATCACCGGGCAGGACGGAAAGGCGGGCATCATCGAGAAATACTTCTCGCTATCGCAGACAGATACCACCTGCCTGAAAGACATCGGGCTGTACCCGGAAGAAATGCGTGTCGGGGACGACATACTGTGCCTGCACACGCTTTCGGACGTGGAAGATTTGCCCGGAAAGGTCGGGACGGACACACGGTTTGAGAAGCTGTCCACTGACCGGAGCGACTGCCGACTGTCATTCGCCGCCCCGGTGGGCGTGCTGTTGTCGTGCAACCACGTCTATAACCAGTTCATCTTCATAGACGACCACGCCGAAAACCTGAAGAACTTCGAGCAGACCGCCCGGAACATGCAATCGCTCTCCCGTTATTCCCGTGCCAACCAAGTGAACAAGGAATGGATAGACGAGTACCTGAACGAAGCGCACAGCAAGGGGCTTGTATCGGTGCGCTGCCACTGCAACGTCATGGCATGGAGTGACGACCGGGAAGAACTCAAACGCATACGCAACGATGTGGGAAGCCAGCTTGCGCTAATGGAGTGCAAGCCACGCCACAACACGGTCGATACGCCCACGCTCTTTTGGGCGGGCATACCCGGAAACGAAGCGGACTTCCCCGCAGAGGAAAGTTTCTACACGTTCTTGGGGCAGGCTCTCTGCCTGTTCGTGGAAGAAACGAACTACAAGAGTTCGCTTTCGCCGTTCGGCATCAAAATGGTGGACAGGGTGAGCGGTCGCCCGCTGCATATCGACATATCGGATTTGCCCATGAAGAAAGGCATCACGACCAACCGCAACAAGTTCATACTTGGGCCGAGCGGGTCGGGTAAGTCTTTCTTTACCAACCACATGGTGCGTCAGTATTACGAGCAGGGGGCGCACGTGCTGCTGGTAGATACGGGTAACAGTTACTTGGGGCTGTCCCAGCTTATCCACAACCGCACGCACGGCGAGGACGGGATTTATTTCACCTACACCAACGAGAACCCGATAGCGTTCAACCCGTTCTATGTCGAGGACGGGGTATTCGACATAGAGAAGAAAGAGAGCATCAAGACCCTTATACTCACCCTGTGGAAGCGGGATGATGAAGCCCCGAAGCGGTCGGAAGAAGTGGCGTTGTCAAACGCCGTGAGTGCCTATATCGAACTGACAGGCAAAGACCGTTCGGTAACGCCCTGCTTCAACACGTTCTACGAGTTTGTCCGGGATGATTACCGCCGACAGCTTGAACAGAAGAACGTCAGGGAAAAGGATTTTGACATAAACAATTTCCTGAACGTGCTTGAACCGTACTATCGTGGCGGTGAGTACGACTACCTGCTGAACTCCGACAAGGAACTGGATTTGTTGCACAAACGCTTCATTGTCTTTGAGTTGGACAACATCAAAGACCACAAGATTTTATTCCCGGTAACGACTATCATCATCATGGAAGCCTTTATAAACAAGATGCGCAAGTTAAAGGGAATAAGGAAGTTAATACTAATCGAGGAAGCGTGGAAAGCGATTGCATCGGCGAACATGGCGGACTATATCCGCTACCTCTACAAAACCGTCCGAAAATATTTCGGGGAAGCGATTGTAGTCACGCAAGAGATTGAGGATATTATTTCTTCCCCTATCGTGAAAGAGAGTATCATCAATAACTCGGACTGCAAAATCCTGTTAGACCAAAGAAAATATCTCAACAAGTTTGACAGCATACAGAACCTCTTGGGACTGACCGACAAGGAGCGTTCGCAGATATTGTCTATCAACATGGCGAACCACCCCGGACGGAAGTACAAGGAAGTTTTCTTCTCGCTGGGCGGCACGCAGTCGGCGGTGTACGCCACAGAAGTTTCATTGGAAGAATATTACACCTTCACGACAGAGGAAAGCGAGAAAATGGAACTGTTCGCACTTGCCGACAAGCTGGGCGGCAACCTTGAACTGGCTATCAAGAGGCTTGCAGAAAGCAAACGTAATCCCCAATCATCAACAACTTAAAAATCAGGAACATGAAAAGAACAATTCTCCTTATGGCGGTATGCCTTTGCTTCATCGGCAACGCATCCGCACAGTGGGTGGTGTCAGACCCCGGCAATTTGGCACAGGGCATCATCAACACCACCAAGCAGATAGTGCAGACTTCCACCACAGCCAAAAACACGCTGGACGGCTTCATGGAAGCGCAGAAGATTTTCCAGCAGGGAAAAGTCTATTACGATGCGCTCAAAGCGGTACACGACGTTGTCAAGGGCGGCATCAAGGTGAAGAAGTCCATTGAACTGGTGGCGGAAATATCCGAAATCTACGTGCGAAACTACCAGAACATGCTGGCTGACCCGAACTACACGCCGGATGAACTCACCGCCATTTCAGCCGGGTATGCCAAGCTGCTCTCCGAAAGTGCGGACGTGTTGCAGGACTTGAAGAATGTAGTGAACGTGACGGGTATGTCGCTGACGGATGCCGAAAGGCTGGCGGTAATCAACAACGCCTACAAAAGCCTGCTCAACTACCGCAACCTCGTGAACTACTACACCCGAAAGAACATATCCGTGTCCTACCTGCGGGCAAAGAAGAAGAACGACACAGACCGGGTGCTGGCTCTTTACGGCTCGGCGGATGAACGCTACTGGTAACATATAAATCGGTATGCCTATGTTATTAGCAGCGGTGGATTTTGACAACCTGCACCAAGTGTTGCGGGTGCTGTACGATGAAATGATGCCCTTGTGCAGCAACATGACGGGGGTAGCCAAAGGAATAGCCGGGCTGGGTGCGCTGTTCTATGTAGCCGCCAAAGTGTGGCAGTCGCTCGCACGTGCCGAACCCATAGACGTGTACCCGCTCCTGCGTCCCTTTGCGCTGGGGCTGTGCATCATGTTCTTTCCCACGTTCGTGCTGGGGACTATCAACACGGTATTGTCGCCAGTGGTGAAAGGGTGCAACCAACTTATGGAAACGCAGACTTTCGACATGAACGAATACCGGGCACAGAAAGACCGACTGGAATATGAAGCCCTGATGCGTAGCCCCGAAACGGCTTACCTCGCTTCGGACGAGGAATTTGACAGGCAACTGGAAGAACTGGGCTGGTCGCCCTCCGATATGGTAACTATGACGGGTATGTATATGGACAGGGCGGCGTACAATATAAAGAAGTCCGTCCGGGACTGGTTCAGGGAACTGCTGGAAATGCTCTTTCAGGCGGCGGGGCTGATTATAGACACGCTGCGCACGTTCTTCCTAATCGTGTTAAGCATACTGGGTCCGCTGGCGTTTGCGATTTCCGTCTATGACGGTTTCCAAAGCACGCTGACCCAGTGGATTTCACGCTATATATCCATTTACCTGTGGCTACCCGTGTCGGACTTGTTCAGCAGCGTGCTGGCACGCATACAAACCCTGATGCTACAAAAAGACATCGAGCAGCTTTCAGACCCGAATTTCATTCCTGACGGGAGCAGCACCGTGTATGTAATCTTTATGATTATCGGCATCGTGGGCTACTTCACCATTCCAACGGTGGCAAGCTGGATAGTGTCGGCTGGCGGTACGTCTGCCTATAACCGCAACGTGGCACGGGCTGGGTCAATCGCCGGGGCGGCGGTCGGTGCGGCAAGCGGGAAAGTAACCGGGAAACTACTCAAATAACCAACATCAATATTTAGTATATGGAATTTAAGTCATTAACGAACATCGAAACGAGTTTCCGGCAAATCAGGCTCTTTGCGCTGGTATTCATCTGCCTGTGCGCACTGGTGACGGGCTTTGCCGTGTGGAACTCGTACAGCTTCGCCGAAAAGCAGCGGCAGAAGATATACGTCCTCGACAACGGCAAAAGCCTGATGCTGGCACTCTCGCAGGACATGGCGCAGAACAGACCCGTGGAAGCCAAGTCGCACGTGCGGCGTTTCCACGAACTTTTCTTCACGCTCTCACCCGACAAGGGGGCTATCGAAAGCAACATCAAACGCTCGCTGTTCCTCGCCGACAAGACCGCTTTCAACTATTACAAGGACTTGGCGGAAAAGGGCTACTACAACCGGGTGATTTCCGGAAACGTCACGCAGACGGTGGAGATTGACAGCGTGAAGTGCGACTTCGACCAGTACCCCTACAAGGTGAACACGTATGCCCGCCAGTTGATTGTCCGGGAAAGCAGCCTGACGGTGCGAAGCCTTGTGACCTCGTGCCGCCTGCTCAACGCCACACGGAGCGACAACAACCCGCACGGCTTCATCATCGAAGCGTTCACCATTACCGAGAACAAGGATTTGCAGACCATTAAGAGATAGCCTTATGGAAAGAAAACGAAACTACATCGGAAAGGTGCGGGACTGGGCGGACGACCGCCTGCGCCGAATGTGCGGACGGATTACGCCGGGCAAAAGGCTGGCGGTTATCCTCGTGATGTTCTTCTTCCTTGGCGGCTTGTCTATCTACATTACCGTTTCATCAATCTACAACATCGGGAAGCGGGACGGCAGGCGGCTGCAAATAGAACACATCAGGCAACTGCCGTTGCACGGCAACGACACAACCAAAAGTATCAACCCCTTAAACAGACCGCAATATGGAAGAAGTACAGAAGAATGAGAACGGCACGACCGTACCGCAGGCGGACGGGAAGCCGAAAAAGGAAGATAAACCCAAACGGGAACTTACCCCGCAGCAGGTGCAGCAGCGCAGGAAAATGATAGTCTTCCCGCTGATGTTCCTTGCCTTTGCCGGGTGCATATACCTGATATTCGCACCCTCCGGCAAAGAGGACGTGAACGTGGAAAGCGTGGGCGGCTTCAACGCCGACATACCCCTGCCCGCAGAGGACGGGATTATAGCCGACAAGCAAAAGGCTTACGAACAGGCGATGATAAGCCGCAGGCAGCAGGAGAAGATACAGTCCTTGCAGGACTTCGGTTTCACCGGGAACGATGAAGCGGAAGAACCGCAAGCGGAAATCGACCTGATGCCGGAAGAGGATGCGAAGCCCCAAAGGGGCGGCGGTGCTTCTTATTCGGCAAACGCTTACCGGGACATCAACCGCCAGTTAAGCACGTTCTATGAAACTCCGGCGGTGGACGAGGAAAAAGAGGACTTGAAGCGGCAGGTAGCGGAACTGACCGATAGGCTGCAACAACAGAACGCCACACCCACCGCTGACGACCAAATGGCACTCTTGGAAAAGTCCTACGAGCTGGCGGCAAAGTACATGAACGGCGGGCAGGGACAAGTCGCACAAGTCCCGGTAACGGGCGACATTGACCGCAAGCCGGATGCGGTGGCGGTGCAGGCTGTCAGGGAAACGACCGTTTCGGGATTGCGGCAGCCCATGAGCGATGCCGACTTCATCCGGGCTTACAGCCAGCCACGAAACTACGGCTTCAACACGGCAGTAGGCACGGGGTACGCTATGGGAAAGAACACGGTAGCCGCCTGCATCCACCAAGACCAAACCCTGACGGACGGGCAGGCGGTGAAACTACGGCTGCTCGAACCCATGCAGGCGGGGAACATAGTCGTGCCGAAGAATACCCTCGTGGCGGGGACGGCAAAGGTGCAGGGCGAGCGGCTTGACATACTGGTGTCCTCGATTGAGTACGCTGGCAACATCATCCCGGTGGAACTCGCCGTGTTCGACACGGACGGGCAAAAGGGGCTGTCCGTCCCGTCCTCTATGGAGCAGGAAGCGTTCAACGAAGCTATGGCGAATATCGGAAGCGGGCTGGGTACAAGCATTTCCTTTGCCCAAAGTGCCGGGCAGCAGGTGGCTATGGACGTGACAAGGGGATTGCTGCAAGGAACGTCCGGCTACCTCGCCAAGAAGTTCCGAACCGTGAAAGTGAAGCTGAAAGCCGGGTACAGGGTGATGCTTTACGCCAAACAACAATAACCATTTTATCAACCGTTAAAATTTCAATTAGCAATGAAACAGATTTTTGTAATGTTCGCCCTCTTGCTGGGCGTGTGTGCGGCAAACGCACAAACCACTGACACCGTAAAGTATGCGGCTGGCAACAACTTGTACCGGGGGATTACCCGGAAACTCCCGTACCGCCAAATGGTTACACCCTATGGCGTGGAAGTGACCTTTGCCAAGACGGTGCATATCATCTTCCCCGCCGCCGTCCGCTATGTCGATTTGGGAAGCAACCATATCATAGCGGGCAAGGCGGACGGTGCGGAGAACGTAATCAGGGTGAAAGCCACGACAGAGGGCTTTCCGGGAGAAACGAACTTCTCCGTTATCTGCGAGGACGGCAGTTTCTTTTCGTTCAACGCCAAGTACGCCCGTGAACCGGAAATGCTCAACATCGAAATGAAAGACTTCTTGGAGAATGAAGATACGTCCGACTTCTCACATACCCGGATGAACATCTATTTCCGGGAACTGGGGAATGAAAGCCCGCTATTGGTGAAACTGATAATGCAGAGCATCTACAAGAACAATGACCGGAAAGTGCGCCACTTGGGTAGCAAGCGTTTCGGCATACAGTTCTTAATCAAGGGGATTTACACCTATAACGGGATGCTCTATGTACACACGCAGACAAAGAACAG
>NZ_QTMW01000055.1:7600-32302 GCF_003604005.1 Bacteroides sp. OF03-11BH
TGAAGATACGTCCGACTTCTCACATACCCGGATGAACATCTATTTCCGGGAACTGGGGAATGAAAGCCCGCTATTGGTGAAACTGATAATGCAGAGCATCTACAAGAACAATGACCGGAAAGTGCGCCACTTGGGTAGCAAGCGTTTCGGCATACAGTTCTTAATCAAGGGGATTTACACCTATAACGGGATGCTCTATGTACACACGCAGACAAAGAACAGTTCCAACGTGCCTTTCGATACCGACTTCATCAAGTTTAAGATAACCGATAAGAAAGTACCCAAGCGCACGGCTATTCAGGAAACGGTGCTGGATGCGGTACGTAGCTACAACGAGGTGATAGAGATTGCAGGAAAAAGTACCGTGCGCACGGTGTACGCCCTGCCGAAGTTCACCATTCCTGACGACAAGCTGCTGGTCGTGGAACTCTACGAGAAGAACGGCGGGCGGCATCAGACCATACGGGTGGAGAACGCCGACATCGTGAACGCAGAAGTGATTGACGAACTAAAAATCAAATAGGGAATGAAAAGACACATCTTTATAATGATGCTCTTTGCGCTGTGCCTGACCTCGTTTCAGGCACATGCGCAAAGATACCTGCCGGGCATGAAAGGCTTGCAAGTCACGGCGGGCATGGCGGACGGGGTGCATTGGAACTCCGACACGGATTTTGCCTACCACATCGGGGCGGCGTACAGCGTTTACACCAAGAACGCCAACCGCTGGGTGATTGGCGGCGAATACCTGCACAAGAAGTATGACTACAAGGATATGCAGATACCCGTAGAACAGTTCACCGCAGAGGGCGGCTATTACCTGAAATTCCTATCGGACAGGCGAAAGACTTTTTTCCTTTCATTGGGATTGTCGGCTCTCGCCGGGTACGAAACAAGCAACCGAAGCGAAAAGCTGCTGCCGGACGGCTCTACCTTGCTGGATAAGGATTGCTTCATCTACGGCGGTGCGCTGACGCTGGAACTGGAAGCCTACCTGACCGACCGGATAGCCTTGCTTGTCAGTGCAAGGGAACGGGCGTTGTTCGGCTCGGACATAGGCAAGTTCCACACGCAGGTATCTTTGGGACTGAAATTCATTATCAACTGACCGCTATATAATAATGTATATGAAGAATGTAATGTATAAAATCATCATGGGCTGCTGCATCGTGGCCGCCCTCGTGCTTGTCACCGCCTGTAATGACAACTTGGATATTCAGCAGGCGTACCCGTTCAGCATCGAAACACTGCCAGTACCCAAAAGGCTGAAAGTCGGGGAAACCGCCGAAATACGCTGCCGACTGGTGCGTGGCGGCTATTACCAGCCGACTACCTATCAGATAAGGTATTTCCAGCCGGACGGCAAAGGGAAGCTGGAAATGGATAACAGCACGGTGTTCCTGCCCAATGACCTCTACCCGCTGGAGAAAGAAACGTTCTGGCTCTACTACACCTCGGCATCGACCGACCAGCAGACGATTGACATTTATATCATCGACAGCTTCGGGCAGATGCAGCAACTTACACTATCATTTAATAATGACAACAGCGAAGAAGAAACGGAAACAATAACCCCCTAATAATAAAACGACATGGTAAAAATAGAATTGGATATAGAAGGCATCTCGTGGTACATAGAAACCACGTTGGAAACAGATACAGTTCCGGCAGTAGGTGACATCATCATTATGGACAAGGACTGTATTTCCGAACGTGACAGTGCTGAATTATGGAAAACGCCGTCCAATCAGGTTTTCAAATGGGCGGACGAAGAAGATGATGCGCCTGTAATGGAATGGTTCGATTGCGACACGGAAATGCTTGTCAATAAACGGACATGGAAATATGACATCGAGGAAGAAGAAACCGTGTGCATACTTGGTGTAAAATTTATTCACTATGAGGATTTATAGTTGCGACATTCGTTTTTATCATCCTCTTGGGAAACCGGGTATGGAATGATACGCAAAGCGTAAATATCGGGCAGACATCCCGCTGGGAAGCATCGGCGGGATGTTTCCATGATAGGGAAAACGAAAGGCTTCTTTGTTACTTTCTTCACCCGCTGGCAGGCTCACGGAAGAAAGTAACGGCGGCAAGCAGCCGCCGTTTTCTATCAACTGGTTTTAAGGCTCTTTATGGACGTGTATTTCTCTAACCACACCTTTACCTGCTCCATGTTATATTCGCCCGTGATGATTGCCGTATGGTCGTCTATAGCTACAAACCGGACACTTTCATAGCTGTTTACCCAGCCTTGCAGGGAACAGACACCCCACGTTGCAACATCTTCAAAAACACTG
The DNA here is from genome assembly GCF_003604005.1 of Bacteroides sp. OF03-11BH. Taxonomy (NCBI): domain Bacteria; kingdom Pseudomonadati; phylum Bacteroidota; class Bacteroidia; order Bacteroidales; family Bacteroidaceae; genus Bacteroides; species Bacteroides sp. OF03-11BH. Next base: position 9,904 of record NZ_QTMW01000055.1, read on the forward strand.
CGGTCTATCCGGCTGATTGGTTCGCCGAAAACTACCGTCATTATCTGAAAGTCCGGTTTATCCTCCAACAGTTGCAAATGGTGCAGCGTGCCGAACTCGTCTATTTTGCGCCCCCACGCCCACACATCATTATACAAATCATCGCCCCACTGGTGCGGATGGTCGAAACGGACTTTTACCTCTATGGTGTGTTCGTTTTCTTCTGTGTCCTCGATAACGCCCGTTACCATTAAGCCCGTAAAAATGCACTCGCAACGCCTGCCGATAAGCTCCTTGTTTACTTCTGTTGTTTTCATGTCCCTAAAATTTACTTGTTTATTACTCCGTTCTTCTTCGCTACCCATTCGTCACGCCTGCGGCGGCACTCGTCCAGCGTTTTGGCTACCGTGCTGAAAAGTTCGCCGTCCGTGTGGCGGTAGTCATATTGATAATAAATTTGTCCCCTGAAAGCCCCTAAACAGCATTTCACGAACTTTTCTTCTCCCGGTGTTTGGGTAATGCTTACCCCGTTTTTGTTAAGTGACTGCATGATGTCTTATTTTTTTATGGTTATAAACTTGGTTGTTTTAAGCGGGCAGGGCTTTGACACCCCGCCCGGATTGGTTGTTATGCCGCCCGGAACACAAAGCCGTCATCAAACCAGTAATCGCACATGAACAGGTCACGGGCAAACTGTTTGTAATCGAAATAGGTCTTTGCGAACTCCGGCAGGTCGTAACATTCCTCTACAATTTCATAGGCGAAATCTTCTTCATCGTCATATTCCCCTTGATATTCATCCCGGAAATCACGTACAAGGTCGTCCGCATCTTCCTCGCCCAAATCATGGCTTTTATAGTTGCACCACACGAAAAAGGCTTCCTGCTCGGTGTCGCTCAAATCCTCCACCGCATCACGCAGGGCGAAGAAGTTTTCAGAAATCCAGCTTTCGTCGATTAAGCCCTCCGGCACGTTCTCCCAGTCCTGAAACATGTATTCCGCATCTTCCTCGTCCTTGTGAAGTTCCCGGCAGGCTTCATAAAATTCTTCCTTGTCCGAATAGTCCGAAAGGTCGAGCCATGCGCCGGACAATGAACCGTTGTTGTACTTGGCATAAGTGCCTACATAAACTTTTGCTTCCGATAATACCTTTGCTTCCATATTGCTGTAATTTTTAAGTTTTTAATTTTATGCGGATTTGAGAGGTGAGGGAGTTGAAGTTTCACTGAATTTTTTTCCTGTTTCCCGTAAATCCGACTTTTTTTTTATGCGTCTTCCGGTCGGGTCGGTCGTTTTCGTTTCACATAGGCGTAAAAGGGTAGTGTTTAGAGTTTGCAAGGTTTTGGGCAAAAAATACCTCGCAAGGCAGGGAAGATTTTTTCGCCAAACCGGAACGGCTCGACCTTGCAAAATCGTGAAGAACACGTAACTACCTTTGCCTATTGAAATGATTAAAACGACTGTCCCGGCTGGGGGACTGCGTAAGAGGAAGATTTACAAATAGGGAAACTGGGGAAAAGTGCCTGTTCTCTTTCATCTTTTAGGGAACACTCCATGCGGGCGGGAAAGGCAAGGGTGTTGTGAGCTTGCTTGCAATACGCTTGTGCGGGTTTCCAACGGCTCTTTTCACGAAATACAGTCAGCCATGCCACGCACGGCTGGCGTTTCGGGAAATGTGCCAGTTGGAAAAGGATATAAAAAATGCGGGTAGTCGGTAGACTGCCCGCAAGGTGGAAGAATGTACAATGCTGGGATATAGGTTATTAAGTGGAATTTCGTTACCGAAATCGTTACCTATTCGTTCTTGCCACGGTTATAGGTAACGAAACCTACCGGACGGCGTTCTTTCTGTTGTTTCGACTGGCTCAAAAGCTGGGTAAGGGCTTGGTACAGTTCGTTGAACTGCGCATCGGTGCTTACCTCCAGTTCCTCGATGCGCCTTGACAGTTCCTCGTAACCGATTGCCATTTGGCGCATGAGGACAAAAGCCCGCATGATTGAAATGTTTACTTCTATGGCTACTTTGGAGCGGAGAACCGAAGAAAGCATGGCTACGCCCTGCTCGGTGAAAGCCATAGGCATAGCAACGCCGAAGTTGTAAGCAGGGGGTATCACATTTTGTGATACCCCTATGGATAACAGCAAGTTAGCTTCCTCTTGGGTGAGTACAAACATAAAATCACCCGGAAAACGCTCGATATTGCGCTTGACCGCCTGCTTCAAGGCTCGTGTTTCCACTTGGTAGAGTTCTGCCAAATGATAATCGAGCATCACCCGGCAACTTCTGACCTCAAAAATCTTGTTTTGGATAATCTGCAAATCCATAATCGTATATTTTAGGAGATTTAGCAATGTTGGAATAATAGTAAGGACTGGTCACAAATTGTGACCAGTTCCATATAATCAAGATTACATGGCAACTTCCTTGTAAATCTTCTCAATGCCGACAAACTTCTTGTCAAGCCCCTGCATATCGCTGCCTATCTTGCTGTTGGGGATGCGGGCGTAGATTTGCGTAGTTTCTATGTTTGTGTGTCCCAGCATCTTGGACACCGTTTCAATGGGTACGCCCTTTGACAGCGTGGTGGTCGTGGCGAACGTGTGCCGGGCAAGGTGGAATGTCAGGTTCTTTTTAATACCGCATATATCGGCAATCTCTTTCAAGTAGGCGTTTAGCTTCTGATTGCTGATTACGGGAAGTATCTTGCCGTCCGGCAACTTGCCCTTGTACTTCTTCAAAATCATCTTGGGAATATCCAGCAGGGGGACATTCACGTCCGTGTTGGTCTTTACCCGCTTGGTGATTATCCAAAGGTTGCCGTCAAAAGACTTTTGGATATTCTCCTGCCGCAAATTGGCGACATCGCTGTATGCCAGACCGCAGAAACAGGAAAAGACGAACAAGTCCCTGACGTGTTCCAGCCGTTCGGAAACCATTTTCTTTTTAAGGATAATTTTAATCTCGTCCTCTGTCAGATAACCCCTGTCCACTTTTTCCAGCCGGATTTTGTAGCTGGCGAAAGGGTCGCCCACCAGCATGCCGGTGTTACGGGCGATGATGATGATACGCTTGAAGAACTGCATGAACTTGGCGGTGGTGTTGTAGCCGCACTTGCAGGCGGTACGCAAATACAACTCAAAATCGGTAATGAACATCGGGCTTATCTCCTTTATGGATATGTCCGATACGTTGTACTTGCTTTGGATAAATTCAGCGAGGTGGCGGCGGGTCACTTCATACTTGCGGTAGGTCGCTATCGTCTTGGATATGCCTACAAGCTGCTTCACATCGTCATTGTGCTTTTGGAACAATGAAAGGATTGTTTCGTGGCTCTCGCTGTGTCCCAAGAACTCGTTTTTCACTTTCTCGGCGGTCACGTAATTGTCACGCCGCTGCATTTCGTGGTAAATGGTATTCAGGGAAGAACGTATGTCGTCCAAAAGGGCGTTTATCCTCCCGGCATCCCTGCCTTTGGCTTTGCCCGCAGTAATGCTCCAGTTGTCGGGCTGGATGCTCTGTTTCGTACTGAACTGGCAAAGTTTGCCGTCTATGGTGATGCGTGCCATAATCATAACCTCGCCGTTTTTCTTTTCAGAACCTTTCTTCAAATAAAAAAGAACCTTGAATGTCGATTTCATAACTCACTTTTTTTAGTTGCAAAATTAATTTTTACCTCTCGTTTTCGAGTTATGCAGACTATGGACTAATCAAGTCATTATCAGGTCATTTATGGACAAATCGTTACCGTTTTTGTCCGGCGGGGAATAGGTAACGATTTAGTAACGAAACTTTGTCTTTTACCGTACTTTTGAAGTCTTGGAAGCAGGACTTTCGGGCAATAAAAAAAGCCACAAATCATTGATTTGTAGCTTTTTGTCCGTTTGCTGACCATTTCTGTCCAGCACGTTCAGCGGAGAGACAGGGATTCGAACCCCGGGTACCTCGCAGTACAACGGTTTTCAAGACCGCCGCAATCGACCACTCTGCCACCTCTCCAAAACTCCTTTATCAGAAGTGCTTTCCGTTGAAAGCGGTGCAAAGGTACGAATCATTTTTAAATCTGCAAACATTCTGATATTTTTTTCGCGAATTAATCGTATTTTTGCAGTTCATTAGTAAGAACAGAAATATGATATACCCTCAAAACTTTGAGCAAAAGATAGGATTCGACCAGATAAGACAGTTACTAAAAGATAAGTGCCTCAGTACTTTAGGTGAAGAAAGAGTTACAGACATGAACTTTTCCGAGCAACATGAAGAGGTTGAGGAGAAATTAAACCAAGTAACAGAGTTTGTCCGCATCATCCAGGAAGAGGACGGATTTCCCGATCAATTTTTCTTTGATGTCCGTCCTTCGCTAAAACGTGTGCGGATAGAAGGAATGTATTTGGACGAACAAGAATTATTTGACCTACGCCGTTCATTAGAAACCATCCGTGACATTGTACGCTTTCTACATCGGAATGAAGATGAAGAAGAAAACAATACCCCCTACCCTAGCCTGAAACGACTGGCAGGAGATATTGCCGTGTTCCCGCAACTGATAGGGAAAATAGATGGCATCCTTAACAAATATGGAAAAATCAAGGATAATGCCTCTACCGAATTAGCCCGCATACGTCGCGAACTTGCCAGTACGATGGGAAATATTTCCCGTTCATTAAACAGCATCCTGCGTAGTGCGCAGTCCGAAGGATACGTGGACAAAGATGTAGCTCCCACCATGCGTGACGGACGTCTGGTGATTCCAGTTGCCCCTGGACTCAAGCGAAAAATCAAAGGTATCGTACACGATGAATCTGCCAGCGGAAAAACTGTGTTTATAGAACCGGCGGAAGTGGTAGAAGCCAACAACCGCATCCGTGAACTCGAAGGTGATGAACGACGTGAGATCATTCGTATCCTTACCGAGTTCTCGAATATCCTTCGTCCATCTATTCCGGAAATTCTTCAATCATACGAATTTCTGGCAGAAATAGATTTTATCCGTGCGAAAAGTTACTTCGCCATACAGACCAATAGTCTGAAACCCGCCGTAGAGAATGAGCAACTACTGGATTGGACAATGGCAGTGCATCCTTTATTACAACTTTCATTAGCCAAACATGGAAAGAAAGTTGTACCACTGGATATAGAGCTCGATCAAAAACAACGTATCCTTATTATATCCGGACCGAATGCCGGAGGTAAGTCCGTCTGTTTGAAAACAGTCGGTTTGCTGCAATATATGCTGCAATGCGGCATGCTGATTCCCTTGCACGAACGTAGTCATGCCGGTATATTCAGTAGCATCTTTATCGATATTGGTGATGAGCAATCTATTGAAGATGATTTGAGTACCTACTCTTCTCACTTGACCAATATGAAAATCATGATGAAGAGCTGTAACGAACGGAGCCTCATCCTGATTGACGAGTTCGGTGGAGGTACGGAGCCGCAAATCGGAGGTGCTATTGCCGAAGCTGTACTGAAACGTTTCAACCAGAAAGGAACATTCGGAGTCATCACTACCCACTACCAGAATCTGAAACATTTTGCCGAAGATCATGAAGGAGTAGTGAACGGAGCCATGCTTTACGACCGTCATCTCATGCAAGCACTTTTCCAATTACAAATCGGTAATCCGGGAAGTTCGTTCGCCGTAGAAATTGCACGAAAAATCGGACTACCGGAAGATGTCATCGCAGATGCTTCGGAAATCGTAGGAAGCGAATACATCAATGCAGACAAATACCTTCAGGACATTGTACGCGACAAGCGTTACTGGGAAGGAAAACGTCAAACTATCCGTCAACGGGAAAAGCACATGGAAGAAACCATTACCCGTTACCAGACAGAGATAGAAGAATTGCAAAAATCCCGGAAAGAGATTATCCGGCAAGCAAAAGAAGAAGCGGAACGCATGCTTCAGGAATCCAATGCCCGCATTGAAAATACGATTCGTACAATAAAGGAAGCGCAAGCCGAAAAGGAAAAGACGCGCCAGGCACGTCAGGAACTGACAGACTTCCGTACTTCTCTGGATGCATTGGCATCTAAAGAGCATGAAGAGAAGATTGCAAAAAAAATGGAGAAACTAAAGGAAAAGCAAGAACGGAAGAAAAACAAGAAGAGTGAACCGAAAGCTGCAGTCTCTTCTCCATCAAGTGCCCCTAAAATAGTGCCGATTGCAATAGGAGAAAATGTAAAAATCAAAGGACAGACAAGCGTCGGCCAAGTGATGGAAATCAGTGGTAAAAATGCGACTGTTGCTTTTGGAAGCATAAAAACGACCGTAAAAATAGACCGTCTGGAACGTGCCAATCATACGCCCAAGACGGAAGGGATTGCAAAAAGCACTTTTGTCAGCAGCCAGACACACGATCAGATGTATGAAAAGAAGCTTAGCTTCAAACAGGACATTGATGTACGCGGAATGCGTGGGGATGAAGCCTTACAGGCAGTCACCTATTTTATTGATGACGCCATATTAGTCGGCATGGATCGTGTACGTATCCTTCACGGCACAGGAACGGGAATACTTCGTACACTTATCCGCCAATATCTGGCCACCGTACCGGGAGTCAGTCACTATTCCGACGAACATGTACAGTTTGGCGGTGCCGGAATCACAGTAGTCGATTTTGACTAACACGTAAACAAAACGTTCAAAGAACTTGTTCTCATTTAGAAAACCACTACCTTTGTTACAGTGGTTTTCTAAAACGAGAATAAAGCATGAAAAATAATCTGTTAAGCGAAAAGCTTATTTATACAGGAGAAAGTCTTACTCCTACCCATTTACATCTTTGTACTTACAATGCTACCGAGATGCAGGAAAGTTCTAGGGATACTTTTCAAGCCATCAAAGGTACGCTGAACAACGATCAAATCAACTGGCTACAGATACACGGAATGAAAAACACAGAAACTATCCGGGAAATTTGCAGTCATTTCGAAATAGACTTCCTTGTCTTACAAGATATATTGAATGCGGACCATCCGACCAAGATAGAAGAACATGATAAATACATTGTCCTGATCTTAAAGATATTCTATCCGAACGAACATAAAGAAGAAAATGAACTGGATGAACTGCTCCAACAGCAAGTCTGCCTTATCATAGGAAATAATTATGTACTGACTTTCCTCGAAAAAGAAACTGATTTCTTTGATGATGTCAGTTCTGCCTTGCGTAATGATGTTCTGAAGATACGCAGCCGTCAAACAGATTATCTACTTAGCGTACTGCTCAACAGCGTGATGGGAAACTACATTTCAACCATCTCTTCCATCGATGACGCACTCGAAGATTTGGAAGAAGAATTGCTAACCATCACCAGCGGAGACGACATCGGTATCCAGATTCAGGCATTACGACGCCAATATATGCTAATGAAAAAAGCAATCCTCCCCTTAAAAGAACAATATATAAAGCTATTGCGAGCAGAAAATCTGCTCATCCATAAAGTGAACCGCGCCTTTTTCAATGATGTAAACGACCACTTGCAATTTGTATTACAAACCATCGAAATCTGCCGGGAAACCCTTTCTTCATTAGTCGATCTATACATCTCCAACAATGACTTACGAATGAACGATATCATGAAAAGATTAACCATCGTATCCACCATCTTTATCCCTTTGACATTTCTGGTCGGAGTATGGGGAATGAATTACAAATGGATGCCGGAACTGGAATGGCAGTACGGGTATTTATTTGCCTGGATTATAATGGCAATTATCGGTATTATTGTATATTTGTACTTCAGAAAAAAGAAATGGTATTAACAAAAACACATCATCAGTCATGAAATCGATTAAAGAGCTATACAGGATAGGTACAGGACCTTCCAGTAGCCACACTATGGGACCGCGCAAAGCTGCCGAAATGTTTCTGGAACGTCATCCGGATGCTGCATCTTTTAAAGTAACCCTTTACGGCAGTTTAGCTGCTACAGGCAAAGGACACATGACGGATGTAGCCATTATAGATACCTTGCAACCCACCGCCCCGGTAGAAATTGTATGGCAACCCAAAGTCTTTCTACCGTTCCATCCCAACGGAATGACATTTGCAGCTCTGGACAGTAATGATAAAGTGCAGGAAAACTGGACTGTTTATAGTATCGGAGGCGGTACACTAGCAGAAAACAATGATAATCCAACCATTGAAAGCCCTGATGTATACGGTATGGAAAACATGACCGAAATACTCCAATGGTGTGAAGATACCGGAAAAAGTTATTGGGAATACGTAAAGGAATGTGAGGAAGAAGATATATGGGACTACCTGACTGAAGTATGGGCCACCATGAAAGATGCCATTCACCGTGGACTGGAAGCGGAAGGCGTACTGCCCGGTCCACTAAATCTTAGACGAAAAGCCTCCACCTATTATATACGTGCCACCGGATATAAACAATCCCTCCAATCCAGAGGACTCGTCTTCTCTTATGCTTTGGCGGTAAGTGAAGAAAATGCTTCCGGTGGAAAAATAGTAACCGCACCTACCTGTGGTTCCTGCGGAGTTATGCCTGCCGTGCTTTATCATCTTCAAAAAAGCCGTGACTTTAGTGATATGCGCATTTTACGTGCGTTAGCCACTGCCGGTTTGTTTGGTAACATAGTCAAATTCAACGCATCCATTTCCGGAGCAGAAGTAGGTTGCCAGGGAGAAGTCGGTGTTGCCTGCGCAATGGCTTCGGCTGCCGCCAATCAATTGTTCGGAGGCAGTCCTGCACAAATTGAGTATGCAGCAGAAATGGGTTTGGAACACCATCTGGGAATGACTTGCGACCCGGTATGCGGATTGGTACAAATTCCCTGCATCGAACGAAATGCATACGCCGCTGCACGTGCGCTGGATGCTAATCTTTATTCAGCTTTCACCGATGGTATGCACCGTGTCTCTTTCGATAAAGTTGTGCAAGTAATGAAACAAACCGGACACGACCTTCCATCACTTTACAAAGAAACAAGTGAAGGAGGATTAGCCAAGGATTATAAACAAATGTAATTATAAAAAACAACGGGCTATTCCTTTTATAGAAATAGCCCGTTTTGATTTTTATGATTAAAAACTATTCAGTCGGCGGCCAATTTGTATCGTCTCCATTGCTAATATCTTTTTCATGTAGCAATCCGCCTTCCTGTAAGAAATAAAGCGCATAGCGTTGGCTACCTTGCTTCACCTGAATCACAGATTCCATCGGATTTTGTGGGAAAGTCAACACATACACATCCGTCACTACCCATGCATTATACTTGGAATCCATGAAAGCCGTATAAACAGCCGGTACCAGCTGGTCTATGCTATTCAGTTCATTTTCTGTCATCACCCAATTGGCATTGGCATCAAACCAAACCTCCAGTTCGTCATTACTTACCCAACAGTCAGCTACATAATAGGCACCTTTCATCTCCCATTCTACATTCTGGGCAGCCGGATATACCTGTTTTAAAGCTTCTGTAATATTACTGGGCGGAACAAAAGTATCATCATCATCATTATCACATGCGCCAAACGAAAGAGCAGTCATCATCAATACCACTACCCAAGCGCTAAACTTAAATCTCCACATAGCTATCTTCTTGTTTAGGTCTATTTATCACAAATCTTTAGTTAATCATCAGCCTTGATAAACTTTCCCTTCTTATCAAATTTGAAAGAAAGTCCGGTAGACAATTCTATTTCATATCCTTTGCGGTCACGTTCGACTTTGGTCACTCCTTCGTTCACAAAATTATGAGACTTCAAATAATTGACAGCAAATCCCGGAATAATACTAACAGGAACAACCTGTCCTTTTTTTGCACTTACCTCTTCCCAGTTGCCCTTACTGTCAAAATCAATTTCCGTACCATCCATCAATACCACTTCATACCTGGTAGACTCCATCATATCTTTATCAATCTTGATATGAGCAATCTGTGGTTTTGCAAAATTACCATTAATAAAATTACGTGCCGGAAGCGGTAACTGATTCATGTCTTTGGTTATCACATCTTTTGCAAATGAAAACTGTACGGCTACAATAGCCAACACAAGTAAAGATAGAATTTTCTTCATAATCGTTATTCTTTTAGCGTTAATACTATACTTTCGTTTCATACAGCAAATAACGATACAGATTCTGGAAAGATTTAGAAATCATGCGAGTTTGCTCTTTTTTTGTATTCTTTAACCATCTAAAAAAATAATATACCAACGATCCTCACAGACAGTTGGTATATTTCACATATAGATACATATCAGTTTTTAAACCAATATGAGGGCTAAGTTAGAAATATACCGCTGTACGATTTCTAACCTACAAAATGTAGGGATTTCATGAGTTTATCATGAATCTAGGGACCTACATATTCTTTTATAATTATAGTTTGTGATTCATTTTAAATATCAACGATCTTCACAGACAGTTGATATAGTGGGAAATTCACATCGGCTTTAACCTCCGATGTCAGGGCGTAGATCAGAAATGTACCGTCGTACGATTTCCAGTCCACAATGTAGGAGAATCATGCCTTTACAGCATGAAGCTAGGGACCTACATTTTTTTCATCTCACATACGAAACACTCACGTGTTTATTACATCTCAACATTTATTTTATACCACTTTTATTTTCTTAGCATCTCTTTTACAACTAGTAGATAGCATGGTCCGCCACATAAAACCAATCACGAACATTCTCTCCTTGCCATACCTTTCATCCCATTATATAACCATATTTTTCTCTACATATATTCCACAAAAACAACACATTACCTACCAGATATCTACGCCACATTCGTTTAGGCTCTTTTAGCAGTCGATAAAACCATTCCAACGAATGTTGTTGCCACCATAATGGAGCCCGTTCAGTAGTACCTGCGTAAAAGTCAAACACCGCCCCTACGGTACCCACATGACAATGAATATTCAATTTTTGCCAATTGCTGTAAATCCATTTTTCCTGCTTGGGAGCCGTCATACCAATCCATAAAAGATCTGGATTTGCCTCATTGATAGCCGCCACAATAGCCGCATTATCTTCCTGTGAAAATTCCGGTTTATAAGGAGGAGAATAAGTCACCACTTCCAAATTCGGATAATCCACTGCTGCCCGTTGTTTAATCAATGCCAGTACTTTCTCCGAGCTACCCATAAACATACATCGACCTCCTTTCTCATTAAGGCGATTCATCTCAAGAACAAAGAGGTCCCAACCTGCTATTCGTTCCCGCGGTTGGCTTTGCATCTTTAGCCATTTACAAACCTTCACAATACTTGCTCCATCAGGAATAAGTACATCTCCCTTCATCAGTGCTTTAGCAAATAGTGGATCCTTCACGGCAGTGTTGTAAGAATGTGCATTAATTGTGTTTATCAGCAACTTTCCTTGTGGTAATGATTTTAGTTGCTCTGTACTCTCCATGATAGAGAGTTCTTTTAGTTTAATCATATAACTACAATTACCTTATTATACATTTTTCATAAAATTCCGTTGTTCATCTCGCTATACTGCTTCACAATAGTTTTTATGCCTTACATTTCTGTGAAAACAACTTCAGCTATTTCCTGTTTACCTCTAGGTTATTCAAGACTTATGCAATGTAAGTTATAATACTTTTTTATCTCTACAGAACATACCAATTGCTCATACCTCAAAGCATCATTACTTCTTTAGCAGTTGTTCATACAAACCTGCTATTTCATTATTTATAGTCTCAAGATTAAATGTAGTAGACGCTAATAACTTGGAATCCTTTGCGATATCCTCTCCCAACAATTTATTACTTATCAGCTTTTCCAGCTGATCTGCTAGACTTTTTATATCTCCAGGCTTAAATAACAATAAATTTTTCCCATCTTTTGCTATATCCAGTATTTCCCTTACAGGAGTTGTTATAACAGGCAGTCCATAAGCCCATGCATCTAAAACAGCCATAGGAAATCCTTCCGCATAGCTAGGGAGACAGAAAATTGTAGCTTCCTTGAAGGCTTTATCCTTCTCATACCCATTTACCCATCCTAAAAACTCCGTTTGTTTATTTATACCAAGTTTTTCAGATAGCTTTCTTCCTTGCTCTATTTCACCATTACCAGCAAAGACAATTAACCAGGCTGGATAAGTTTGGGCTACCAAGACGAATGCCTTAATCATATCCGCATAACCTTTACGAATATTCAGTGTTCCTGCATAAAGTATTATATTTTTCTTTTCATATTTTTCTTTATAGTACATGGATTATAGATCACCTGTAATTTATCATTCAGCAGAAATGCATTGTTTACATATTCTTTCCACATTTCCGATAAAACAATCACTCTATCAGCCCGATTAAACAAATAGTGATAAATCCATCTATATTTACTATTTACAGTTGTATCTGGTGAAAAAGCATGAAAATGAACTATTACTTTCTTTCTATAAATTTTAGCAAACGAAATAAATAAACATTTACGCAAAGCAGATGGTGGTTCACTTTTATGAATATGCACTAAATCACAACTTCGAAGTACCTATAGGAATTGAACAAATCCTTTTATAAAATACCACAATTTATATTTTCCATCTTTATCTATATGGGTCTCAATCCATTTACAATGTAGCTATACATCTTTTCTTAATTCTAAGTTTACAGTTATAAAAGTCTATGTTTATTCTAGCAATAGCAAGATGGCAAAATTAGATACTAACTAAAATTGATAAAGTTTTTAGCTTATACATAAGTACTATTCATTACTATAATCCTGATTGCCGTTTTCAAAAATATCACAATCGTAGTCTTTATCCATTTTCAATAATGTAAGAATGGGATATATGATAAGGGAATTAAGCCATTCCATATATGATATTTAGATTTTGAATATATTTATGAGGATTAAAATTCTGGAATATTGTTGCCCTCGCTTCATTCCCCAATCTTGATAACATTTCCCTATCATTATTTAAGTTCGTAAGAACTTCAATTATACTATCCGTATCTTTCATCTTTATAAACAAACCATTCTTGCAATCTTCCACCACATCACCAATAGAACCAACATTAGTGGTAACAGGCACTGCTCCATAACTCATACATTCGAGTAATGACATGGGCAAACCTTCGAAATAAGAAGGTAAAACAAATACATCAAGACTTTTCAAAAAAATATTTTTCTTTTCACCTGACACAATCCCTGCATAAATGAATTGATGCCCCAAATAGCTGTCAAATAATGGTAAAAAACTATCTTTCACTTCTTCGGCTCCAGCTAATTTTACGATAAACGGAATTTGCTTAGCTTTCAGCTCACGACAAGCCTGCAATAAATTTTCCATTCCTTTTGTCACAGCAATACGCCCTATATATCCTATATTTAAAGGTTCTATCCAATTATACACTCGTTCAAATGATTCAGCATCCTGCAGGTCAACACAATTAGGCAATAAAAATACCCTCTTAGCTTTTAAAGTTTGCTCGATGATATTTTTCTCATTTTCGCCCAAGACAATAAATGGAACATTCCAACTAAAAACTTTTTTCAGAATCCATTTTAAAAAGGATGAAGCTTCTTTGTAATGAGTCAAAAACACACCACCATGTATGTGAACTACCATCTTCCGTTTCTGTTGTAAAGCTATTCCCATAAATAATGGGTCTCTTAAAATTGATGCCTTACTTAATGGAAAATTATAATGAATGATAGCATCCCTTTCCTTGTTCAGCATATTCTTCCACTCTCTCATATTTTTAAGAATTGAAAATATGAGAAATATGCCACCTTCTTCATTATCCTTCCGCCCTAATTCAAAATGAATGTACTCCTGCTCTTTATTGTTGGATATTATAAATTTTGTTACAGAAGAAATGCCACTCACATTCTTAGACGGATCTAAGGATGGAGCTACTACGATTATTTTCATCGAATATAATTAGATTAGAATATAGAATAGTATCTTTTTTCTTAATACTTAATATTACTTTCCATCTGTTTTGATAGTTATCGCTTTGAATAAATTTATGTAATTCTGCGCAATAGTAGCTTCCGAGAATGTAGACTTTAGTATATCACAATTCGTTCGCATAATCATGTAGTCGTCATAGCTTATTTGAGAGAGGTATTTTAATTTTTCATATAATGCCTCTTTTTCTTTATTATCATATAATAAGGAATTAACTCCATCGGTACATACATCTTTAAAACAAGAGTGATCTGGCGCGATGACAGGAAGCCCGTAGTTTACAGCGATCATCAGTGGACCTGAATTTGTAGCATCCCGATAGGGAAAAACCGCGAAATGATGACTGGCGAAAATATCAGGAATCTCTCTGTTATCAACAAATTCCAGATGCATTTCATAAAACTCCGGATGTTTGATCTTCTCTCTACATATTCTTTCTATTTCTTGGTTGCCACATCGTCCGTAAAGTGACAATCGCAAATTTGTCATTCCTTCTTCTATTAGCCTCTCAAAAGCATCGAACAATAAATCGTAGCCTTTATAGGGCTGAAGAGTTCCAAAAAACAGTATTTTTATCTCTTCTTTTATTGTATTACAAGTTTGTACACTAGGTCTCCCGAAATCTTTATAACTCATACCGACAAGCTCGCTTCTTTTGTTGGGATAAAGTTGCTTGAATAATTCATACTGATTTTTGGAAAATAACACATAACATCGAGCTGTCATTAAAGCAATCCATTGGGAAATAATCAAAAAGAGCGGAGGTTTTACACTTGAATGATTCTTAACGTCATGAATTCCCATAACTAGCGGTATTCTTACACATGTCAGTAAATAAAGACCCTGAAAATATAAATCTTGGCAACAGGAATAAATCAAAGAAGGATGTATTTTTCTTATTTCTTTGAAACAATCCGCAAACAAACATAGCATCTTCAGACTTCTTCTCCTGAAATTGAAAGGATAAAGATGCAATGTAATCTCACTTCCTTTCACAAATTCTCTAAAAAAGTCAACATCATAAGGCTCTGTAGGCGACCGTAAGACAAACCAATGCAAATCATACACCTTTGCCAGTTCTTTGACCACCGTAACGTCCGTATCAAAAAAGCCTAAATTTAAGTAGACTATTGTTTCCCTTTTCATAACAATATTCCTTTGATTCCACAATTCTCCGCGAATTTCATATCACTCTCGCTGTCACCAATCATCAAACAACGCTCTTTTTCTACATCCGGATAATCCCGCAGTATGTCCAAAAACATACCGTTCCCAGGCTTTCGTCGGTTGTCTTTTTCCGTCAACGCCGTACAATAATATATTTTATCAATCCGTCCGCCATGCGATATTATCTCTTCACACATTCGGCAATGTAGTCCCCGTAAAGCTTGCTCTGTCATTACTCCCTTACCTACACCTCTCTGATTTGTTACAATAAAAATATGCCTAAAATGTTTATTCCATTTCACTAATGCTTCAAAAATGCCAGGCAAAAATTCAAACTCTTCCCAACATTTCACATAGTCATTCGGGCAGAGCTTGTTAATCACTCCGTCGCGGTCCAGCAGTAAGGTATCATATCCTGCAACATCAATATCCACTAAATTCATGACTTGATTTTTATCCAATCCATCCACTCTTAATAATCATATCTTTCTTAAACATAGAGCTAATATTAAAAAATAGGCAATACCCGGAGATGAAAGATATGATGTATCGCCTACACTCTCTATCAATAGACATAGACTCGCCATTATAGCAAGTCGATAATATTTCAACATATTAATATTCTGAATTTGAGAAAATCGTCTTCTCCAAAAAACACAAAAAAGCAGCACTCCGACTATCCCAAACTGAGCTAATAAAGGATAAAATGCATCAGCCAAAAAAGCAGGATTATCTGGGCTTAACCCCCACACTCCATCTATATTATATTTATAATATAAAGGAGAATAATACACTCCTGCTGCATTTGAACTAAATGTTGCGAATCCTGAACCAAAAGGGAAATAGTCAACAAATATCTTTAAACTCGTTATATAGGATATAGGCCTTGCCAGTTCTTGACTTGAATCTTTAAATCCTTCTATATAATAGAAACTAAATTTTGTCCAAGTAAAGAAAAGAACAACGACCAACAATATTACTTCAATACATATTGCCTTTACTGATTTAAAATTCACTTTTTTCTTGACTAATAAAAACAAAGCAACCATCAAAATATATTCTCCAAAAAATTTAGATTTAAGAGAAAGCAAGCCGCTTGTCATTATTAATAGGGTTATGATTACTGCCCTTCTTGATTCTGTTGAAAAGTAATAATATAACAAAGCACAAACGATAGAATTTCGACTAAATTCAGCTCTGTCATACCCTAAATTTTCGATTATATGCGGAATAATAGATATAAAATATAAAACATAACAAAACAGAACCCATTTTCTCAAGAAACGACATTGCCCAGTGGTAAATTGTGGAGATATTGCAAAAGTCGCATAAAATATCAGGTAAGGTTTCACTTGTTGTTGCAAATCATAAAAAATTGCATCTACAGATGTTATAGCAATAAAAATGGAATACGCTACATAAGCCATCATGATTAGTAAAAAACAACAAAACTCTTTATTAAACGTCTTCTTACTTTGCATACAGAAATAAGCAACAAGTAATGCTGTCAGAATTTCATCTGAATAATCAAAATTCCATTCATAGTACAACAACAAGCATATTGGATAATATACTACTACAAATAGAGTATAAAACACATTAGATCTCATCAAGCTTATTTATAAAAGATATACATAAGCACTCGATTACTTTATTTCCATTCATAATCTGGCAAAACACATGTATCATATCCTGCGACATCAATATCCACTAAATTCATAGGTTAATTTCTGTTTTAGAAAGAAAGATTAGGAAACTCAATATTGGCCTTGGCTAAATCTTCCGGGATTCCAATGTCAATAAAATAACGATCCTGTACAATTCCTGATATACATCCTTTACCACTATTCGGTTCTAAGACTTGTGTTTCAAATGAAAATTTCCGGGGTAAATGGTCAAAGAACGGAGTCACTTTGTCTAATACATAAATACCTCCATTAATCATCCCTTGTTTACAATACCTCTTTTCTTCAAACACAAGAATCTCACCACGTTCATTGCACTTCACATTTCCATATCGGTCAAAATTGTTCATGGGCTTCAAAGCTAAAGACAACAATGCATTTTGATTTAGATGCTTGCAGATGAGATCGTTCAAGTCTACATCGAAAAATGTATCTCCATTCAAAATCAAGGCTTCCGTTCCTTCAATCTTGTCCATAGCAAGTTTGATACCACCACCCGTACCGAGAGGTTCATCTTCCACCGCATAATCGAAAGTGAACGGAAATTCATCTTTTACTTCATCAATCCATTGATAGATGACTTCCCGCAGATAGCCTACGGAAAGAATTACACGTGAAACCTCATATCTGGCAAGATACTTTAATAGATACCAAAGGAAAGGCTTTCCCGCCACGGGGGCCATACACTTGGGTATCTCACTCACCACACTGCGCAAACGTGTGCCCAATCCGCCCGCCAAGATTATCACTTCCATTAGCCCTTATTTGTTATTGTACTTTTCACTGAAAATATTCTCCTCCACAATGCAACAGATAATATGTCCAATCAGGGTCTGACACTCCTGTATACGGGGCGTCTCATTACTGGGAACCTTGATAACGATATCAAATTCATCCATCTTGCAGGGATTTGCACCAGTCAGCGCAATAGACGTAATACCCTTCTCACGGCATACAGACAATACTTCTACAATATTCTCTGAATTACCCGATGTAGAGATACCGATAAACACATCTCCTTTCACACCTTGAGCTTGTATCTGACGAGCAAAAATCTGCTTATAACCACAATCATTGCCAATGGCGGTAATAATAGATGTATCTGTCGTCAGCGCAATTGAAGGAAGCCCCGGGCGATCAAAATAGAATTTACTGACCAACTCGCCAGCAAAGTGCTGAGCATCGGCAGCACTACCACCATTACCAGCAAATAATGTCTTCTTACCATTTCTATATGCCTCCGTACACAAATCAGCAACCTGAGCTATTCGCGCTATTACCGCTTCATTCTCCAGTAACAAATTCTTTACATATGCACTATTCCACACCTGTTTTCTTACTATATCGATAGAATCCATATTGAAATTTTTTACTCTTTATTTATATCACACTTTGTCGGTCGGATAAATCTTCCACCCATGCGCACCTCCCTCGGTAAACTGAAAAGGCATCACAAAACCATTAAGCTTTTTCAATGCA
The DNA here is from genome assembly GCF_003604005.1 of Bacteroides sp. OF03-11BH. NCBI lineage: Bacteria > Pseudomonadati > Bacteroidota > Bacteroidia > Bacteroidales > Bacteroidaceae > Bacteroides > Bacteroides sp. OF03-11BH. The sequence continues at coordinate 28,127 of NZ_QTMW01000055.1, forward strand.
TTCACCACTTCTTTCTTGCGTGTCGGCTCCACCATGAACATTACGAAGCCACCACCAGCTCCACTCACTTTTCCAGCCAATGCACCGGCAGACATTGCCACATCAAAAACTTCTTGAATCATGGGATTACTGATAGCATTGGCCATTTTCTTTTTGTCTTCCCATGCCTGTCCAAGAATGCGGGCGAATTCATTCATGTCACCTTTCAGCAATGCCAGTTTCATATCCTTCGCACTCTGTTTAATTCTGTGCATGGCTTCTATGGCGTTTTGGTTGCCTGACGAAGTATTCTTTTGCTGTTGTTCGATAATCGCCGCGCTACTACGGGATGCACCGGTGAAGTAGAGAACCATCGAAGCTTCCAACTCATCCATTATCTAGCGTTTAATCTTCAAAGGGTTCACTATCACAAGATCATTTGGCAAGAACTCCATATAATTGAAACCACCAAAAGCTGCCGCATACTGATCTTGCTTACCACCGGACAACGCCAAATCCTTACGCTCAATCTCATAAGCCAACCGGGACGCTTCATAATCGCCTAACGGCAAACCTAACCATTCTATGAACGCTTTCAAGATACACACAACCATAGCCGATGAAGTACCAAGTCCGGAACCCGCGGGAGCATCGTTGTAAGTTGTAATCTTAAAGCTTCGCAGACTTATGTCAAAGTCTCTCATTACTCGATTATATACCCCTTTTATAAGACTTGCCTCGCCATCAATCTCCAGCTGTTTTGCCACCAAATAACTCTTATAGCAACGTGCGTCATCACTATCTATGGTAATCAGTCCGTCATAGGTTTCTTCTATGGTACAATAAGTATACAGATTAATGGTGGCATTAAGAATCAGCCCTCCATAGATGTCACTATAAGGCGACACGTCACTTCCACCACCTGCCAGTCCGAGACGCAGGGGAGCTTTACTTCGAATAATCATGATTTGTCTTTGAGCAATTCGTTAAAAATCTGTTGCCACCTATCAACTATCTTTTCTACGCTAAACCGCTTACAAGTATCCAGCCCCTTCAATGCCATACACATACGCATATCCTCATCAATCATCAACGATTTAAGCCGTTTTATATATTCAGTCACATTATTCATGCCAACAATGAATCCATTCTCTCCGTTTTCAATGATGTCATGACAAGAAGAAAAGGTATCCATTACTATCGGAACAACGCCATTCTCCTGTGATTCTACTAGTGTCATAGGCCATCCTTCATGAGCAGAAGTCATCAAGAATATCTTTGCTTTTTTATAATAATCCAATGGTAATTGATACCCCTCAAATTTTACCCTTTTCAACTGCATCTCTTTTGCCATGTTTTGAAACATAGTTTTGTCGGGACCATCCCCCACTAACGTAAAACTCCAACTATCCAGATTTCTATCGGATTCTATTTCTCTCCAGATCTTCAGCATGACCGATACTTTCTTATGACTTTCATACATACGACCGACAAATAAGACCATATTCTCTTTCTTATTGAAGTCAGTTTTGTCAAAAGAGCATTTTAATGGCAATGGATTATTACAAAAGTCCAATTTGGCTAGATTCCTGTCATTTTTCCGAAAAGAGACATAATCATTCATGAATCCCTTTGCCAGAAATATATATTTGTCCACAAAAGGGAGAGATTCTTCAAACTGCCTACATCGACTTTCTTTATGCATGTAGTCATACAATGTTCTACCCATTATTTTTTTCATTATATCCAGACCTCTCCAAGTGAGATTGTCGTAATTGGCAGGAAGGAAGAGTGACATATGAAGACACTGCACGACTTTTGCTCTTTTACGCGCATTTTGAGTCGTTTGAGCAGGCCACCATTGATTTATAATAATGTCAATGTTTTCTTTTTCTACATAATCAGACAAAAATTTACTCGCAAAAGATATTTCATTTTTTGTGAAAGAAAGCTGATGTTCATCTGATTTGATATTCGGAACAAACACCGATTTTACCCTATTATCAATCAAAGGCATATTCTGCGATTTGCTATCCTTTGTGTAAAATGCAATGACACTTATACCTCGTTTTACAAATTCATTTGATAAAGTAATAGTTACTGTTTCTCCACCACCATAAATAGGCCATGGACGTAATAAAAAAGCAATTTTCATTTTATTTTTTTTAAACATTCATTCAGTTTTTCTAGTTCATCTAATACTCATATTCTATTCTTTCAGTAATCTTTATTCTCACTTTATCTATTATTCAATCTTTGCATATCATTGAAATCCCCTTGTGAAATGACTTATATCTATTTATAATAGATAAGTTCGCAAGTGTTGTTAACTAGAGGAAGATGCATTGACATCACACTTTCATTAGGATGAGTTTTAAAAAAATCAATTATTTCATTTTCGAGTTTCGCTGAATTAATTCTCTGATAACCAACCTTTAAAAGTTTTGCAGGTGTTCCAGCTAACAGCATAGACTCATTGGAATCATATTTTTGAGGATAATTTTTGTTCAGAAGACTTCCGTGTGTACAGATAGTATGGTCAGTCGTTTTACATCCCTTAGTTATAACTGTATTATTTCCTATCCAGTTGTAACGACCTATCTCAATAAGGCCTTTAATTCTCGGGATATTACCATCCCCATCAATAATATAGTGATGATTACTATCTGAGAATTTACACCCATAAGCTATTCGAGTTCCCTCACCTAATTGTACGCTATTATTACAATCCAATAATACAGACTGACCAATCCATACACGATCACCAAGTGTGAGACAACCATCTGTTATGTTTATGATGGTTCCTTGAGAGATATTGCAATAACCCCTAAAAACAATTTGCCCCAATTGGGATATTTTGACAATCGTTTTAGTTGGAGGCGTATAATAATCTCTATGTCTGCCAATTTTCACCATACCTTTTACCGGAATACAATCGAACAATACAGAACCATTTAAAGATACAAGTTCTATTTTACCATAAATATATACAGGTAATTTGCAGGCAATATTAAAAGGAAGTGTCCTGAAATTGAAATAAAGAGTACAAAACCAATTAATGCGATTAACACTCAATTTTCTTTCGATAAATCCAAAACTTCGGTTAATAAAATTATTTATACTCATTTTATAGATTAATTGTAATTTCAACAGTTTACTGTTTTAATGTACCATGCTTGATATTTCTCAATTTGTTTAATTTGAGAGCATTTGCCAAAATATTGAAACATGATTTTTAATATTTATTATTTGGTTCCAAACCAATAGCCTGTGGAAGCAAGTTCTTATAATCCACCCTTACAGACTGAAGCTCTTTTTTCTTTTCCACAAAGCAAATAGTTCATCCAGTTATCTATACGATATTGTACTATCAAATCTTCAATCTGTTCATTTTTATTTATTTTTTCATCCAAAAACAACAGCAAAGAAGTCGTGTCAACCATATTGTTAATAACCAATATTCTATCAGGGGAGTAAAATGGATAATTAATCGCATTTTTATTAGTCGTAATAATTTTTCTCCCTGCTCCTAATGCCCACATAAAACGTGGCGTCATACCTTCTTGAAAATCGTTATAAGTATCTATTACACATAAAGAAGAATATATGCATTTACGAAATTCAGAGGGAGATAAAGGTTCATGTATAAGAATATCTTGATTACAATCATTACAAGATTTCCTTTTAGTTATTTTTTTTATAACAGTCTTTATTCTTGATAATAAACTTTTTGGAACAGATGGAATATATAGCTTTATATAGCTAGGCAATTCATTTTCTATTGCTACTTTATAAAGAAGCTCAAATATAATTTTTCTGTCATTACGATAAGATCCGAATGCAAATATCTTATATTTTGCACATTGTGATCTATTACCTTCGATCCAATAAAGAGGAAGAAACTCCAAATTAAATTGCTTGGCGTCTTCCCTATCAAATGTAGCCACTCTATCAAAACAATCTAAATTCCTGTCAAATCGGTAATTTTTATAAGTTCTGTCCCAAAGATAGAGTACTGTTTTTACCATCGGATTATCACGCCTTATCTGATCTAGCAGGATAGGATGGAAAGATTTTCCATTAATTACCATTAAATAATCAAAAGTCTTTCCTTTCAGTTTCTTCTCATAAAGTTGGATATTTTTCTTTTTGGCACTTAGACGATACTGACACCGTATAACAAAAAGTTATAGCTCG
>NZ_QTMW01000056.1:0-29304 GCF_003604005.1 Bacteroides sp. OF03-11BH
ACACTTACTTTATTTATCCAAATTTTGCCGTTTTTTTGCGAGTTCTTCGTATATTTGTCAACCTATTATTTTACAACGATACAAAATATGCAAACAGACAACGAGCGATACAAAAAAATGGCTTCTCTTGCACAAATCGGATGGTGGGAAGTAGATTTAACGGCAGGATGTTATTTATGTTCCGATTATCTTTCTGATCTTTTGGGATTGGACGGCGACACCATCTCTACTTCGGATTTTCTAAACCTGATACGTGAAGATTATCGCAAGCAGATTGCTCAGGAGTTCCGGGCAAATTCTTCTATCCATAAGGACTTTTACGAACAAACTTTCCCGATTCATTCAAAATATGGTGAGGTTTGGCTGCATACCCGTCTGGCTTTTCGTGAGAAGGGTACGGGTGTTGATGGAGGTGATAAGTCCTTCGGAATAATCCAGCGCGTTGAGGCTCCCAAGGAGGAAGATCAAAGGGATGCATTAAGGCGTGTGAATGATTTGCTTTGTCGTCAGAATTTTGTTTCGCAATCGTTGCTTCGTTTCCTACGTGATGAGGCAGTAGAATCTTGTATCGCAGATATTTTAAGAGATATTCTGAATCTTTATAATGGAAAAGGTCGTGTTTATATTTTTGAATACGATGAAATTTATGCCCATCATAGTTGTATCTACGAAGTTGTTTCTGAAGGAGTATCGGCAGAGATAGACAATCTGCAGGACATGCCTGCCAGTGAGTCAAAATGGTGGAGTGAACAGATATTATCGGGCAAGCCGATTATTTTAAATACACTGGAGCAGTTATTAGAAGAGGCTCCTGATGAATATCAGATTCTTGTAGTTCAGGGAATCAAATCGTTAATGGTGACTCCTTTGATGACAGGCGACCGCGTTTGGGGATATATGGGGATTGATTTGGTTGAGACCTACCATGACTGGAGTAATGAAGATTTTCAATGGTTCTCCTCATTGGGAAATATTATAAATATCTGTATCGAGTTGCGTAAAACTAAGGACAAGGTAATCCGTGAACAGACTTTCCTAAATAATCTGTTTCATTTTATGCCGATGGGATATATACGTATGTCCATTATCCGTGACGAGAATAATAAACCTTGCGATTATCGGGTGACGGATGCGAATGAGGTCAGTTCAACCTTTTTCGGGCTTCCTTTGGAGTCGTATATTGGTTCTTTGGCATCTGAAAAGCATCCTGACTATCTCCAAAAACTTAATTTTCTGGAAGAGATACTGGATAGTAATTCTTATAGGGAGAAAGATGAATATTTTCCAAGAACGGAACGGTATACGCATTGGGTTATTTATTCTCCCGGAAAAGATGAAATAGTCGGTTTGTTCCTCGATTCTACAGGATCGGTACAAGCTAACCGGGCATTGGACCGTAGCGAGAAGCTCTTTCAGAACATATTTGCTAATATTCCGGCAGGAGTAGAGATCTACGATAAGGATGGCTATTTGATAGACCTGAATAATAAGGATTTGGAGATATTCGGTGTAGTGAATAAGTCGGATGTGATCGGAGTTAACTTCTTTGATAATCCGAATGTGCCGCAGAACATACGTGATCGTGTACGGAATGAAGATTTAGTAGATTTCAGACTTAATTATTCTTTTGAGCAAGCAGGAGGATATTATGAGACAAGCCGTTCTAATGTGATAGAACTATATTCGAAGGTTAGTAAACTATATGATAATGAGGGCAACTTCAGCGGATATATTTTAATAAGCATTGACAATACGGAGCGTATTGATGCAATGAACCGTATTCGTGATTTTGAGAATTTCTTCTTAATGATATCCGATTATGCAAAAGTAGGATATGCTAAATTGAATCTCTTGAACCGCAAAGGTTATGCTATAAAACAGTGGTATAAGAATTTAGGTGAGGAGGAAGATATTCCTTTGAGTGAGGTGGTAGCAGTTTATAGCCAAATGCATCCCGAAGACCGTAAGCGTTTCCTTGATTTTTATGATGGAGTCAGAGACGGAAAAAGGAGGCATTTCCAAGGGGAGATGCGTATTCGTCGTCCCGGAACGAAGAACGAATGGAATTGGGTCAGCAGTAATGTGATGGTCACCAATTATAAACCGGAAGAAAATGAAATAGAAATCATCGGTATCAATTATGACATTACAGAATTGAAGGAGACTGAAGCCGAATTGATTCAGGCACGTGATAAAGCAGAGATGATGGATCGTTTGAAAAGTGCTTTCCTTGCCAATATGAGTCATGAAATCCGTACGCCGCTGAATGCCATTGTCGGTTTCTCCGATTTGCTGGTAGAAACTGAAGAGCTGGCAGAACGTCAGGAGTATATTAAGATTGTACGTGAGAATAATGAACTTTTGTTGCAATTAATTTCAGATATACTCGATTTGTCAAAGATTGAAGCGGGTACATTTGAGTTTACTAACGGAGATGTAGATGTAAATCTGTTATGTGAGGATATTGTCCGCTCTATGGGGATGAAAGCGAAAGAAGAGGTGGAACTGGTGTTTGATGATCATCTTCCGGTTTGTCATGTCATTAGTGACCGTAACCGTATACATCAGGTGATCTCTAACTTTGTTAACAATGCAATGAAGTTTACCTCTGAAGGTAGTATTCATGTGGGATATAAACTAAAAGATGGCGAATTGGAATTCTATGTTGAAGATACAGGCATCGGTATTGAAAAAGAGCAGTTGCCACATATCTTTGAGCGTTTTGTGAAGCTTAATTCTTTTGTACACGGTACAGGATTGGGACTTTCTATCTGTCAGAGCATCGTTGAACAATTAGGTGGGCGGATTGGCGTTGATTCTGAAAAAGGAAAAGGATCAAGGTTTTGGTTTACTATTCCCGGAGTGATCGTGACGGAAGAGATGAACTGTGCCCGGTAGAGTGGTAATAAGGCAGGTGAATATCTTCCTTCCTCATTAATAAAAGCGGCTTTTATATAGAAGAAACGGTCTTGGTTTTGATGTCGATTGATACTGACATGAAACCAAGACCGTTTCTTTGGTGAAAAGGTGTAGTCCGTTTAAATTCCGAACGACAGTTTATCGATAGATTGATATACGATACTTGCAATACCCAGTCCGATGATACCCAATGTGCAAAGTGCTAGTCCCCATTTTGTGCAACGATCGCTGCGGAAAGTAGGAATCGGGTTGTCGGAAGGAGTGATGTACATTGCTTTTACAATCAATAGATAGTAATACAACGAAATCACTGTATTTACCAATGCGATGAATACCAGCAAGTGGAAACCTGCATCGAAAGCAGCCATGAAGATAAAAAACTTAGAGAAGAATCCGGCAAACGGAGGGATGCCTGCCAATGAGAACAGAGACAGAGTCATCAAGAGAGCGATTTTAGGATTCGTTTTATAAAGTCCTGCGTAATCTTCGAGCGTGAATTTCTGACTGCGTAATGCCACGATAGTGATAACGGCAAATACTCCGAGGTTGGCGGCAGCGTACACTAATACATAATATACCAATGCCGTCATGCCTTGTGCTGTGCCTCCGATAACGCCTAACATAATATATCCCGCTTGCGAAATACTGGAGAACGCCATCAAACGTTTCAGGTTTTGCTGACGGACAGCAAATATATTTGCAATAGTGATAGAAGCGATGGTTACCCAATAAAGTACTTCCTGCCAGTCATTAATCATTGGAGCGAATACTTTGATAAGGACAGCCAATAAAACAAATGCTGCCGATCCTTTTGATATAACACTCAAATAAGCGGTAACTGTACTCGGAGCGCCTTCGTAAACGTCTGCTGTCCATAAGTGGAACGGAACCAGTGACAACTTGAATGCCATTCCTGTGAAGAAGAATATAAATGCCATGATCTGTAACGGATTTCCGTCGATATGGGCAGGGAGGTCATCGAAATAAAGAGTCCCGGCAGAACCATAGATCATGGACAGACCAAACAACAGCAATGCACTGGAGAAAAGAGCTGTCAGAATGTATTTGGCACCTGCTTCGGCAGAGTTGTGACGGTATTTATCGAAGGCAATCAATGCTGCCATCGGAATAGAAGCTGTTTCAAGACCGATGAAGAACATCAGGAAATGTCCGGCGGAAATCATGAGATACATACCAAACAAGGTAGAGAGTGTAAGCACATAGAATTCTCCTTGTTTGAATGAAGTGTCTTCTCTTTTCATCCACTCGTGCGCCATCAGGAAAACAATCAGTGTACCGACATTCAGGATCGATTTAACAACTGTGTGCATCGGTACATAGTGATACATACCACCGAATGCATCGGTAGCAGTTCCCGGAATCAAGTTGATAGCCGTATGGATAGCCATCAGAATAACGGGCAACATAGTGTTCAGGCGTGCTTTCCCACTATTTTTGTGTGCATCCGGACTCATGAAGAGGTCAGCTAGAAATAGCAGCAGTAAGACAGCTATGAGCGACAGCTCTTCTCGCATATTTAGAAATTGTGAATAATCCATCTTGTTTATTTATGAATTAAGAATTATGATTTATGAGTTAGGGGATTAGTTGTGAGACAACCGGTAATACGCTTTCACCAATCATGTGGCTAACCCAGAAAGGAGCCATACCTAGTCCGGCAACGCAAACGATGAGGCAGATAACGGCTACACGTTCGTCCCAAGTCGCATCAGTCAGTTCGAGATGATGTTTGTTGGTGCAGGTTCCGTATAGAATTTTACCTACCAGACGCAGAATGTAGACTGCAGTAATCACAATCGAAGAACAAGCGATGATAGTCAGTACACGGTGGAACTGGTCGTTGTTCTGGAAAGAGCCGACGAAAATAGTCATTTCAGCAATAAAACCACTTAATCCCGGCAGACCGAGGTTGGCAAGACCGGCAATTACATAACATACACTAAGGAACGGCATCACTTTCATTAAGCCGGCAAGCTCGCGAACGTCACGTGTGTGTGTACGTCCATAAATCATACCGATAAGAGCAAAGAATAAGGCTGTCATCAATCCGTGTGAAAGCATCTGAAGGATAGCTCCTGTTGCTGCTGTCTGATTCAGCATCAGAATAGCGAAAAGAACCAGTCCGCAGTGAGATACGGATGAATAAGCATTAATATATTTCAAGTCGGTCTGTACGCAAGCGGAGAATGCACCGTAAACTACAGAGATACCTGTCAATATCAGGAATATCCATGAAAGTTCGTTAGCAGCTTCCGGCATCAGATACATGGCGATACGGAAACATCCGTAACCTCCCAGTTTCATCAATACTCCGGCATGAAGCATAGATACGGCAGTCGGGGCGGAAGCGTGACCGTCAGGGCTCCATGTATGGAACGGGAAAAGGGCACCTAATACACCGAAACCAAGGAAAGTCAGCGGGAACCAGATGCATTGCTGTGCAAAAGGTATGTTGTGCAACTGTGCGATTTCAAGAAGATTCATGGTCGTTGCTCCCGAACCAAAATAGATTCCGAGAATACCGATCAGCAGGAAGGCAGAACCACCCATCAACATGAGGGTCAGCTTCATGGCTGCATATTCTTTACGTCCTGATCCCCATACACCAATCAACAGGTACATCGGTATCAATGCGATTTCGTAGAACATGAACATGGTGAATAAATCGACGGATATAAAGAATCCGAATACTCCCATAGACAATAGGGTGAACCAGAGGAAATATTCTTTTGTCAGCGGTTGCAGACGCCAGGAAGCGAATGTACCGGTGAACACAATGACAGCGGACAATAACAACATGGCTACCGAAATTCCGTCAACACCTACTGAATAGGATATGTGAAGCGGGGCATACCAAAGCGTATCTGCACGGAAAAGCATTTCTGCCGTGTTTCCGGCACTACGCTCTCCCAGATACAGGAATGTAAGTACGACGGAGGCAATCAGAAGTGCCGATGCGCCAGTAACCATAACCCCCCGGATGGCTTTGATTCCTCGTGCTGCCCAGAGTCCGGCCAGCATCAATAAGGGGATAAGTACGAATATTGATAAGAAATTCATATCGTTCTGTGCTTTATAAGATTAATAGTAGGATAAGTGCCAGTGCACCGCAAAGGAACACGTATGCATATTGTTGTACCTGACCGCTCTGCAAACCACGGATCTCGTCGCTTGTTGTGTTGGTTGCCCATGCCAGGAAATCAAAGAATCCATCCACTACATGACGGTCGAACCATGCGATAGGAGTAGAGATGCAGCGGAAGATAATCTTATGCGTGATAAACTGGTATATATCGTCAATATAGAAGCGGTTATAAGCAGCCTTGTGCAGACCTTTGAACTGTTTTTCCAATGAATCGGCAACTGGTTGTTTGGCATTCTTGTACATCCATGTAGCGATTGCAATCGAAATAATCGCAATGACAACGCTCGTAATAGCCACCGACGGATCGAGATGGATAGAATAAGATTCACCATTCGAACTGATGAAGTGTCCGAAAGGAATAAATCCGGCTCCACAAGTTACTACTGCCAGGAACATCAGCGGGAAAGTCATAGCCAGCGGACTTTCATGTGGTGTGTGGTGTGCGTGGAGTTCTTTGTTTTCCTTGCCCCAGAAAATACCGTAGTACAGACGGAACATATAGAAAGCAGTCATCGCAGCAATTACTGTCATTACCCATCCCATTACAGGGCTGTATTGGAAGCAAGCAGCCAGAATTTCATCTTTCGAGAAGAAGCCCGAGAACGGAGGAATACCGGCAATAGCAAGACAAGCAATCAGGAATGTCCAGTGAGTGATCGGCATATATTTGCGTAAACCTCCCATCGCGGACATTTCGTTAGAATGTACAGCATGAATGATACTACCTGCACCGAGGAAGAGCAATGCCTTAAACATAGCATGTGTGAAGAGGTGGAACATGGAAGCCATGTAGCCCAAACCTCCTTCGTGAGGATCCATGGAAGTACAAACACCCAGAGCTACCATCATGAAACCAATCTGTGAAATGGTAGAGAAAGCCAGTACGCGTTTAATATCTGATTGTACGCAAGCCACACTTGCTGCATAGAATGCGGTGAATGCACCTACCCAAGCAACCATGTGCAACGTATTCGGTGCATAGGCAATGAAAAGCGGGAACATACGTGCCACCAAATATACACCGGCAACGACCATTGTAGCCGCATGAATCAATGCACTGACCGGAGTAGGACCTTCCATTGCATCCGGCAACCAGATATGCAACGGGAACATGGCACTTTTACCGGCACCACCGACAAACATCAATCCGAGAGCCAACGGGAGCATAGAAGCTCCACCGCTTATCAAGGATACCGTGTCCGGGGTAAATCCGAATGTACCACCATAATATCCGTAAATCAGGATACCGATCAGGAAACCCAAATCAGCAAAGCGAGTAACAATAAACGCTTTCTTGGAAGCAGCGATGGCAGCCGGTTTTGTATAATAAAAACCGATTAGCAGGTAAGAACTTACCCCCACCAGTTCCCAGAAAAGGTACATCTGGAAGATGTTGGTTGCAACGACCAATCCCAGCATAGACATGGTAAACAGGGATAGGAAAGCGTAATAGCGTTGAAAACCGACTTCTCCTTTCATGTAACCGAAAGAGTAGATATGTACCATCAGTGACACGGTAGAGATAACAATCAACATCATTACTGATATAGGATCGAGCAGGATGCCCAAATCAAAGTGTAAGGTCTCTGTAAAAGGAAGCCACGTGAAGTTGTAAGGTATCAGTGTGGCGAATGTTCCGTCTTCCAGTCGTGGAGCCGAGAAATATTGGATAGCTGTAACGTAGGATAGTACCGCTACTGCTCCCAGTATCAGCGTGCCAATTGTGCCCGCTGTCCGGTGGGACATCCATTTACCTCCGATTCCCAGTATGAGAAAGGAGAAGAAAGGAAGAAGGAGTATTAGAATTGTTAGTTCCATACAGTTTTATTTTTATTACTTGATTTATTATTATTTGTTCTTGGTGAGAAACAAATCACCACTTCAGCTCGTCCAAGTTGCGCACTTGGATGCTTCGGAGATTACGATAAATGTTAATCATGATGGCAATGGCTACTGCAGTTTCCGCAGCCGAGATGGCGATGGAAAAGAGTGCAAAGAAATAGCCTTCCATTCCCTCCGGAAAGAGAAAACGGTTGAACACGGCAAAGTTGATGTCCGTGGCATTCAGCATTAACTCTACAGAAATCAGGATAGCCAGTGTGTTCCGGCGGGTAAAGAATCCATAGATTCCTGCAAACATCATGATGGTAGAAACTACCAGATAATATTCCATGTGTATCATATTCGAACTCTATTTTGATAGTTAATACTTGTTTATCTCTTACGTGCAATTATGATACCACCGATGATACAAGCCAGTAACAGGATGCTGACAGCTTCGAAAGGTAATATATAACCGTATTTGTCGCTACTAAGCAAAGCGTTCCCGATAGCATGAATGTTGATCTCGTGCGGGGCAAGATTAGCCGTCTGCATGAAATTATGTTTCAACGTGATAGTCAGGATAATTGCTAAACCGGCAATCATGGTAATGAGCCCGGCCAGGAGCTTACTTCGTTTTGCTTTCTCGGCGCGATCACCTTCTCCGCTAGTCAACAGGATGGAGAATACATAAAGAACGACGATACCACCGGCATAAACCATTATCTGAACAGAACCCAGGAAGGTGTAACCCAGCAAAAAATAGATGCCGGCCGTGCCGAAGAGCACGAAGAGCAGGTAGGTAGCCGAGCGTACGATACGTTGGGTAGTCACCGTCATGATGGACATTGCAATAATAAATGCTGCCAAAAAGTAGAATACTACTGTTTCAAGTGTTGATCCCATATCTAAACTTCTTTTTTCTTTTCTATTACTTTACTACCGTCATGATTTAATTTCAGGACAAGTTTCGTCCGGTCGAAGACTGCATGTTCGAAGTTCTGGTCGAACGTGATGGCATCGTGCGGACAAGCATTGACACAGAGCTGGCAGAACATACAGGCGCCCAAATCATATTCATAGGTTGCCAGGATTTTCTTTTTCTTTCCATCTTCTGTTTCGACGGTTTCGCTGGTCACTTTGATGGTATCGTTCGGACAAGCCATTTGACACAGTCCGCAAGCTACACAGCGATGTTCATTATTCTCATTGTGGGGCATATTCAGCGTACCACGGAAACGGTCGAACATTTTCAGCTCTTTCCGGTTTTCGGGATATTGCTCGGTCACTTTCTTACGGAAGTATACCTTGATGCTGGTTTTCATACCCGTTGCCAGTGTACTGATGCCGTGCACCAGACCACCTAAGTACGTATATTTTTTATCTTTATATTCCATAATTTTCATTTATCAAAAGTGGAAGCCGAAAGCTACGCAGCATGCCATTAATAATAGGTTTACCATAGAAATTGGAACCAGATATTTCCATTCCAGATTCAGAATCTGGTCGATACGTAAACGTGGGAACGTCCATTTGATCCACATCAGAAGGAACACCACGAAGAATGCCTTAGCGAAGAACCAGATAAAGCCCGGAATATAATCCATTACAGCGTTGAATCCATCCAGCCCGACGATGTGTAACGGCATCCAACCTCCCAGGAAGATAGTGGCGGCAACACTGGCCACGATAAACAGGTTCAAATATTCTGCCAGATAGAAGAAACCGAAACCCATACCGGAGTATTCAGTGTGGTATCCGGCAGTCAGCTCACTTTCCGCTTCGGGAAGGTCGAACGGTCCACGGTTACATTCTGCATTTCCCGCAATCAGATAGATGATGAAAGCTATTACCGCAGGGATATGTCCCTTGAAGATGAACCAGCCATCAGCTTGCCCTTCTACGATTTCAGAGAATTGCATGGTTCCCATCAGCACTACCATCGTCATAATACTCATACCAACCGAAAGTTCGTAACTGATAATCTGTGCACCGCTTCGCATGGCACCGATCAAAGAGAATTTGTTGTTACTACCCCAACCGGCCAGCAAGATACCGACCACTCCAATGCTGGAAGCTGCCAGCAGGAAGAACACGCCCACATTAAAGTCGAGAATCGCTGCACCTTTATTAAAAGGAATACAAGCGAAAGTCAGGAATGAGGCGATAATCACCATGAATGGAGCGAGATTGTAAAGGAAATGGTCGGCACCCTTCGGCATGAAGATTTCTTTGGTCATCATCTTGAGTACGTCGCAGACCACTTGAATAGAACCCCATTTACCAACGCGGTTCGGACCAAGACGACACTGGAAGAAACCGCAAACCTTACGCTCCATGTAGATCAATATGATAGCCAGGATGGCATACAGTGCTACGAGGCACACGCCGACAGCTACACATTCTATAAAGATGGCTAATCCCTCCGGCATAATGGAGAGTAGTAGCTCATGTATCCAGTTTGTTACTATACTAAAGTCGAACATATATTTTTTAATGATTAGGTTTTAAGTATTAAGTATTAATTCCATGCAGGAAATGACCTTTTATATTGTATAGTCGGTTAATACTTGATACCTGTTACTTAATACTTGTTTTTTATCTATCAATATCCGGAACGACATAATCAATTGTTCCGCCAATAGCAATTAAGTCGGCAATCTTCGTTCCCCGGCAGATGGTGTCGATTGCGGCAACAAGCGGCAATCCCGTAGCACGGTAGTGCAGGCGGTAGGGCATTTTGTCACCCTGGCTTTCAAGGAAGACACCAAATTCACCACGACTTCCTTCTACTGCAGCATAATAACTGCCTTCCGGAACACGGATGATAGGCTTCATCTTCTCCTGATAAGGTCCTTCGGGAATATTGTCTATTAATTGTTCGATGATGTTCAGACTTTCCATGATTTCATCCATACGTACCAGGTAACGGGCAAAGCAGTCACCCTCCGTATAAACAATTTCTTTGAAATCTACTTTGTCGTATACACCGTATGGCATCCGTTTACGTACGTCACACGCCCACCCTGAAGCACGGCCTGTACCTCCGGTACAACCGAAAGAGATGGCATCTTCGCGGCTTAACACACCGACGCCTTTCATACGGCTTTGTGCGATGATGTTACCCGTAAATATATCGTGATATTCGTGGATGATTCCCCTCATATAAGGAATGAACTCTTTTACTCGTTTGACGAAGTTAGGATGAAGGTCAGCCTGTACACCGCCAATGGTATTGTAGTTCATTATCAGACGTCCGCCACAAGTCTCTTCAAAGATGTCGAGAATCTTCTCACGGTCACGGAATCCATAGAAAAATGCCGTCAACGCTCCTAAATCCATGGCAAGACAAGAATAGAATAGCAAGTGAGAGTCGATACGTTGCAATTCATCCATAATAGTACGGATATACTTCACACGTTCGCTAACCTCAACGCCCATGGCTTTTTCAATACACATACACAGTGCATGGCGGTTCTGGTGTGCACCCAGATAGTCAAGACGGTCTGTCAAGGCCAATGTTTGAGGGTAGGTAAGGCTTTCATTCATTTTCTCGATGCCCCGGTGAATATAACCGCAGTTCGCATCAATCTTACGAATGATTTCACCTTCCAGAGAAACACGGAAACGCATTACACCATGAGTAGCAGGGTGTTGTGGACCGATGTTAACTACATACTCTTCTTCACCGAACAGTTTCGTCTCTTTGTTTTTGATGGTTCCGTCGGGGTTCAGTTCTATTTCTTGAGTCGTATCAAACGTCTCTTCATTGGTCATACACAATGGGTTATCCTTTCCCGGATCATTATCTTTGCGCATTGGATAACCTATCCAATCGTTACGCAGATAAAGTCGGCGCATGTCAGGATGACCTACGAAGGTGATACCATAAAAATCAAAAACTTCACGTTCATAGAAGTCGGCTATCTTCCAAATGTCGCTGACAGATGGAATTTCAGGTAGCTCGCGGTTGGTTGTCGCTGTTTTTAGTGCTATCCGTTCGCCTGTAATGGTCGATTCCAGATGGTAGACCACGCCTAAACCGCGGAGTTTTTCCGGAGTGTCTTTCTCATCGGCTACTCCCCAGTCCATACCGGTGAGGCTTTCGAGAAAGTCCATCTGTTTGTCATTTCGCAAGCGCAGCATCTCGTCGTGTAACGCTGCAGGAGCTATAAATTGTATTTCTTGCATAAATCCTTTAAATTACAGAATGTAGAATCATTCTTCATTTTTTAAATAATCCGGTTTCTTCTCTTTTCTGTTTACTCCACCAAAGAACTTCTCTATTTTCACTTTGCGTTGCAATTGCATCATGCCATAATAGAAAGCTTCAGGACGTGGCGGGCATCCGGGAATATATACATCTACCGGAAGAATCTTGTCCACTCCGTTTACCACGTGATAAGACTTTTTGAAAGGACCTCCGCTGACGGCGCATCCGCCTACGGCAACCACATACTTCGGATCGGGCATCTGGTCATAGAGTCGTTTCAGTACCGGAGCCATTTTATTGGTGATTGTTCCGCATACCATAATCATATCAGCCTGGCGCGGACTGGCACGTGCTACTTCAAACCCAAAGCGGGCCATGTCATAACGCGCGGCACCCAGTGCCATAAATTCGATACCGCAACAACTGGTTGCAAAGGTAAGCGGCCACAGTGAATTGCTGCGTCCCCAGTTGATAAAGTCGTCAAGTACTCCGAGGGCAACATTGGCTCCTCCTGCATTAAGTTCCTTGACCAACTTTTCCAATGATTCATTGTCGATAAACTCATCATACGGAATAGATTTTATTTTTGGCTTTTTGGTTATTTCCATTCCAAAGCTCCTTTCCTCCAGGCATAAGCAAGACCCAGAACTAAAATGATAAAGAAGAAGAGAACACTAATAAGTCCCTGTGGTCCCATGTCGTGCATAACTACTGCCCATGGGAACAGTAAAGCAGTTTCGACATCGAACATAAGAAATAGGATGGCAAACAGGTAGTAGCCTACGCGAAACTGCATCCATGATTTACCACGTGTCGGTATACCACATTCATAAGCCTCAAACTTTTGCAGATTGTATGAACGGGGAGAAATAGCACGCGAAAGAGCTACTACTACACCGACAAAAGCAAGCGCTGTCAGTAAAACAACAACTAAAAATGTAAAATTCATAATTCAATAGCTGTTTAGATTGAATATTATATAGAAATAAACAATTAGTCTATTCGCCCTGTGGAGAATAAAACCAACTGTAATAAATGACGAGTAAAAGAGTCTACTGTACTGTAGACTAAATGACTATCTTTCTTAACCCATATATATAATAGGAGATAGGATCATAATAGCACGTTGGGGGATGAGAAGATGAAGAGTGGTACGGTCTTTGAGAATTGTGATGTTCTCCGGAAAAAGCAACTGGCAACAGTACGCTTTTATTTGTCGGGACATGCGTGACGTCCGTATGACTCATATCACAAGATTGGGTAGCGTAAAGGTTGTAAAGACGTTCTAAAGCATTTTGTATCGGACAATCTTGCGACACGTAGCATTTCTCCTGCCGATAAGTCGGGGAGGAAACTTTGCACATATCTTCCATTGCTCCGTTAGTTGCACAATGGATAAGCAAAGCCAATACTAAAAGTAGTCCGAATTTTAAGTTTTGTTTCATCTTTCTCCTTTAACGGCTGCAAATATAGAACTAATATTTATACTTTTTGCAAAGTCCGAGTGGCAAAAAAGCTTTTTTTAACTCCGCTTCTTTACGATTCGTTTTTTAGTCAGTATGGTTTCACAAATCTCGTTTTAGAATAGGATAATCTCTATTATCTTTATTTGTTAAAAGATGCAATAAAAAGAATGATTTATGCTCTTTTTTGCGAATTACACAAATAAAATACATTTTTTTGCAGATTAAGAAAGAATATACTAATATGAAACGCACACTTTGGTTTTTATTTTTCCTTCTAAACTCCTTGTTTTATCTCTATGCAGATAGTGAGAATGATTCTTTGTTGAAGGTGTTGGACAAAGTGATTTCTGAACGTTTGATATATACCCAGAAAAAAGAAGCCACCATAAAAGAATTGAAGAAAAAGAAGGTTGGTCTTAATTCATTGGAGGATATATATAATTTAAATAAAGAAATTATCCACCAATATGAGACTTTTGTTTGTGACTCGGCGGAACAATATATTCATGAGAATATTGATATAGCAAAAATAATTGGTAATAAAGAATATCTTTTGGAAGAGCAGCTTCGGTTGGCTTTTGTCTATTCTTTATCAGGTTTGTTTATTCAAGCTAATGATATTTTTAAGTCGATTAGGTGTGCCGATTTACCCGATCATCTTAAAGCTTTGTATTGCTGGAATCGTATACGTTATTATGAAAATCTTATTAAATACACGGACGATGTACGATTCTCAAATGAGTATATAGCAGAAAAAGAAGCTTATCGAGATACTGTTATGAGTATTTTATTTGACCAGTCGGATGAATATAGAAAAGAAAAAGCTGTAAAGCTTCAAGATAAAGGGAGTACAAAAGAGGCTCTTCTGATTCTGAAAGAGATATATAATAAACAGGAACCGGCATCTCATGGATATGCTATGATGGCTATGGGACTTGCAAGGGCCTATCGGTTAACAGGGAATTATATACTGGAGGAAAAGTTTCTAATGCTGGCTGCTATGACAGATACAAAATTAGCCGTAAAAGAGAATGAGGCTTTGTTGACATTAGCAGTTAATTTATATCATAAGGGAGATATAGACAGAGCGTATAATTATATAAAAGTAGCGTTGGATGATGCTATCTTTTATAATTCCCGTTTTAAGAATACGGTCATTGCCCGTATCCATCCGATTATTGAAAATACATACTTGATCCGGTTGGAAAAACAAAAGCAGAACCTCCGTTTCTATATATTTCTGACTAGCTTGTTTGTGGTAGCTCTTGCTATCACCCTGTATTTTACATATAAACAAACAAAAATTGTATCCCGGGCTAAACGGCATCTTAAAGCTATGAATGAGGAACTGGTCGGGCTGAATAAGAATCTCGACGAAGCTAATCTGATTAAGGAAAAGTATGTGGGGTATTTCATGAATCAATGTGCCGTTTATATTAATAAACTCGATGAGTACAGGAAGAATGTGAACAGGAAAATCAAGACCGGACAGATTGATGATTTATATAAGTCATCCTCCCGACCTTTTGAAAAGGAACTTGAAGAACTATATCATAACTTTGATAAAGCGTTCCTTAAATTGTATCCTAACTTTGTGGAAAAGTTCAATTCTTTGTTGAAACCGGAGGAGCGTTATAAACTGGAAAAGGACCAACTGAATACAGAATTACGCATATTTGCATTGATTCGATTAGGAATTACCGATGTTGGACAGATTGCTGTATTTTTGCATTATTCTGTGCAGACAATCTATAATTATAAGAGTAAAGTGAAGAGAATGTCCACTCTTGATAGTAATATCTTTGAGGAGGAGGTAAAAAAGCTTGGTTCTTTGTCTCAAAAATGATTCTATCCGGTTTACCAAAACTAAAAAATGGTCTTATTATAAACTATTGACTATTAAGTGTATATGTAATAATTGATCTATAAAACGTTTACTTTCCCGCCTACTTCCATTAAGAAGTAGGCTTTTTTCATCTCTATATTTGCATCACAAGATTTTTGATAACTGAATACTAATCTAAAGAAACACACAACTATGAGTTTTTCAGAATTGTATCTTATTTATTATCCCAAACTAGTTCGGTTTGCAAAAGAATTTGTGATGTCGGAAGAGGATGCGGAGAACATAACACAAGATGTGTTTACAGACTTATGGGAAAAGAGAGAGTCAATGAATCATATTGAGAATATGAATGCTTATCTTTTCAGGCTTGTAAGAAACAAATGTTTGGATTATTTAAAGCATAAAGTATTCGAGCAAAAGTATGTCGAGAATGTGAAGGCTTCTTTTGAGATTGAGTTGAATCTGAAATTGCAATCTTTGGATCGTTTTGATGTATATGATATATCAGAAAGAAATCAGATGGAGAAACTGATACGGGATGCTATCAATAGTTTGCCTAAAAGATGTCGTGACATATTTTTGTTAAGCCGCATGGAAGGATTGAAGTATAGGGAAATATCCGAACGTTTGGGCATTTCGGTAAATACAGTGGAATGTCAGATGGGAATAGCACTAAAAAAGTTGAGAGCAAAACTCAATGTGACATTGGCTGCATAACTTTTTAATGAATTTATCGGTATTTTTTAGGGGTATTTATTGAGATAATCGTTCTTTGATAAAAAAGGACTGTGTATATGGAGAATTGTCTGAATAAATATTTTGCGGATGAATTTACTTCTGATGAAAAAACAGAGTTTCTCATAGAAGTGGAAAACAACGAAAGGCTGAAAGAAGAATTTATAGAAAATCAGAATTTGCTGGCACTCGTTGATTGGATATCTCCGGAATATGAAAATAATAAAGAAGTTGTCCAACATAAATTATATGAATTTATGTGTAGAATGGAGCAACATAAAGATAAATAGGTTTAGGATACCATGAATAAAATTTATATCATATTACTGACTGTTTTCTTTTATGCAAATGTTTATTCTCAACAAGCTTATTTTGTTGATGGGTATCATGGCGGGATATATGGACATTATCCGGTAAAGTGGAAAACTCAATTTATTGTGGATCAGCTGGCTATGCATCCGGACTGGCGAATTTGTATGGAGATAGAGCCTGAAACATGGGATACAGTCAGAGTACAGACTCCGGAGGCTTATTTACGTTTTAAAGAGATGGCTACTAGTAATCAGGTAGAGTTTACGAATCCTACTTATGCACAGCCTTATTGCTATAATATCTCGGGAGAGAGTATAATAAGACAGTTTCAATATGGTATTGCTAAAATAAACAAACATTTTCCGGAGGTAGATTTTGTAACCTATTCGGTAGAAGAACCTTGCTTCACAAGTTGCTTGCCACAAATCCTTAAACAATTCGGCTTTAAATATGCTGTATTAAAATGTCCCAACACCTGTTGGGGAGGGTATACTGCTGCGTATGGCGGAGAATTGGTTAATTGGGTAGGACCGGACGGGACTTCAATATTGACTGTTCCCAGGTATGCTTGTGAAAAACTGGAGCCGGGATCAACCTGGCAGACAACTGCTTGGGGAAATTCGGATGCTTATTTAAAAGATTGCCGTAACGCAGGTATCAAACACCCCGTTGGTATGTGTTTTCAGGATGCGGGATGGAAAAACGGCCCATGGCTGGGAAGTGGAAAGAACACAAAAAATAATTCTATATATATGACATGGAGAGATTACATTGAAAATGTCTCCATCGGAAAAACGGATGATAATTGGTACTTTTCACAGGAAGATATACATGTGAATCTTATGTGGGGAAGTCAGGTTTTGCAAAAAATAGCGCAAGAAGTACGCGTTTCAGAAAATAGAATTGTCATGGCAGAGAAAATGTCTGTAATGGCTTATCTGGAAAATAAATATATTTGTCGACAGGCAGATATGGATGAGGCTTGGCGTACACTGATGTTGGCACAACATCATGATTCATGGATTGTGCCTTATAATGGACTGAATAGGAAAGGAACATGGGCTGATCAGATTAAGCGATGGACAGATAGTACCAATCATATTGCAGATGGAATTATTGAGGCATCTATGCAGAGCTTTAATGAAAAGTTTATTCCGCAAAATAATGCTCAACAGCAATATATACGTGTTTTTAATACATTAGGAATGAGAAGAAAGGAAGTCGTAAGTGTTCTTCTGCCTACGGAATTTGAAAATGCGGATCTAAGTGTTTATGACTGGAAAGGTAAAGATATAGGTTCTTTGGTAGAAAATGAAGGTAAAGAGATAAGATTATTTTTTGAGGCAGAGATTCCTCCCTTTGGTTATTCCACGTATTGTATAAAAAAGAAAGAAGCCGGTAAGAAAGAGGCTTCGGAGAGTAGATTCGTTTTGGAAGGTAATAAGGTGAATAAACAGGAATACGTGGTTGAAAATGATATGTATAAAATTGTTTTTGACTTATCAAAGGGAGGAACCATAAAAAGCCTGATAGCTAAAAAAGAAGGGAATAAGGATTTTGCAGGTAAAACGGAGAAATATGCTTTAGGGGAGCTACGAGGCTTTTTTTATGAAGAAGGTAAATTTCGTTCTTCTATAGAGACTCCGGCCAAGCTGACAGTAGTAAGGGATAATGTATATGAGCAAAAAATTAAGATAGAGGGTGAGATTGCTTCCCATCCGTTTACACAAGTAATCACTCTCACTAAAGGAACGAGACGGATCGATTTTGATTTGACGGTTGACTGGAAAAAGAATGTAGGTATTGGTGAATATAAAGAGGAACGTTGGCGTGATAATCGTCGGGCTTATTGTGACGATCGGTTTAAACTAAGTGTATTATTCCCGACTGATTTACATTCTCCCCGTGTTTATAAAGATGCACCGTTTGATGTATGCGAAAGCAAACTGACTGATACTTTCTTTGGTTCTTGGGATCAAATCAAACATAATATTATACTTCATTGGGTTGACTTGGCTGAACAGGAAGGCGACTATGCTCTGGCTTTATTATCAGACCATACTACTTCTTATTCTTATGGAGAGGACTATCCGCTAGGACTGACTGCTCAATATTCGGGTGGAGGACTTTGGGGACCTGATTATAAAATAACACACCCTTTGAGGATGAAGTATGCAATTATACCTCATCGTGGCAAATGGGACAAAGCATCAATCGCAGATGATAGCGATTGTTGGAATGAACCATTGCTGTATTCTTGCTATCCAGTGGCAAAACCGGAATCGAAATCATTTATTGATTTACAGAATACTGGTTATCAAGTGAGTGCTCTTCAAATGAAAGATGGAAAGGTACTATTGCGCCTGTTCAATTCTGAAGGAGACGAAAAATTACAAAAGGTTACCATTGACATGCCATTATCCGGAGTGGAGGAAGTTGATTTGAATGGACGATGTATCGAAAGAAAGAAGATAAAAACACGTGCAGGTAAATCGGAAATGATGATTTCAATGCCTCGGTTTGGTATTAAGACTTTCGTTCTTAGTTTGACTTAAAATAATTAGATTATTGTTATGTATAAAGCGACTGCTAATCTTTTAATTGTTTGCTTTTTGTGTTGGATGACGGGTTGCTCATCAACCAATACCGTATCGGAAGATTGGGTTCCGACCGATTATGTAAACCCGTTTATTGGTGCCAGTACTAGTGTAGGGGCTGCCGGTGTTTATCACGGATTAGGTAAAACTTTTCCCGGAGC
This sequence comes from Bacteroides sp. OF03-11BH, assembly GCF_003604005.1. Taxonomy (NCBI): domain Bacteria; kingdom Pseudomonadati; phylum Bacteroidota; class Bacteroidia; order Bacteroidales; family Bacteroidaceae; genus Bacteroides; species Bacteroides sp. OF03-11BH. Next base: position 19,237 of record NZ_QTMW01000056.1, read on the forward strand.
TACGACTCCTTATGGTATGGTACAGGTTAGTCCTAATACAATAACGGGAGGTGATAACGGTTCCGGATACAGTGATGAACATAAGACAATCGAAGGATTTGCCTTTACCCAGATGAGTGGTGTGGGATGGTTTGGTGATTTGGGCAATTTTCTTGTGATGCCTACAACTGGTGAATTATATAAAGTGGCAGGTAAAGAGAATAATGATAGTATAAAAGGATATCGTTCGGCTTATAACAAAGCCACTGAAACGGCTAAGGCCGGATATTATTCGGTAGAATTGACTGATTATCATATCAAAGTAGAAAGTAGCGCAACACCACATTGTGGAATTTTACATTTTACTTATCCTTCTAGTGACCAATCGCGTATTCAGATTGATTTAGCTCGCAGAGTAGGGGGAACATCTACTTCGCAGTATATTAAAGTTGTAGATGATTACACTATTCAAGGATGGATGAAGTGCACACCTGATGGTGGTGGATGGGGTAATGGTGAAGGAAAAGCCGATTATACCGTTTATTATTATGCACAATTTAGTAAACCTTTGACTAATTATGGCTTTTGGAGTGCAGATATTCCCGAGCATTGGGTTCGGAAACGTGATGAAGTAGTGAGTATTCCTTATTTGACTCGTGTATCACAAGCTCCGGTTATAAAAGACAAGAAAGAACTGACGGGTAAACATCTGGGCTTTTTTACTGAATTTCCAACGAAGGAGGGAGAGACTGTAGAGATAAAAGTTGGTATCTCTTTTGTTGATATGGAGGGTGCTGCAAATAACTTTGAACAAGAAATAGCCTCTAAAAATTTTGGACAAGTAAAGCAGGAAGCTACTGAATTGTGGAATAAAGAACTTAATCGTGTCCGGATATCCGGTGGTACGGATGATGAAAAAACGATATTCTATACTGCCATGTATCATACGATGATTGATCCTCGTATCTATACAGATGTAGACGGACGTTATGTAGGCGGTGATTATAAAATACATACGGCTGACAGCACTTTTACAAAACGTACTATATTCAGTGGATGGGATGTATTTCGTAGTCAGTTTCCTTTGCAGACTATAATTAATCCGCGTTTAGTAAGTGATGAACTGAACTCATTGATTACTATGGCAGATCAGAGTGGGCGCGAATACTATGAACGTTGGGAATTGCTGAATTCCTATTCCGGCTGTATGTTGGGAAATCCTGCTTTGTCTGTTTTGGCGGATGCTTATATCAAAGGGATTCGTACGTATGATGCAGAGAAAGCATATCGTTATGCCGTTAACACATCCCGTCGTTTTGGTAATGATTCATTGGGGTATGCTCCGGAACCATTGAGTATTTCAACCACTTTGGAGTATGCTTATACTGATTGGTGTATATCTCAATTAGCGAAAGCTATGGGGAAAGAAGACGATGCCAAATGTTTCTATGAAAAGGGACAGGCATATCATCATATTTTTGATAAAGAAAAGGGATGGTTCCGTCCCCGTAAAGCAGATGGTACATGGGTAGAATGGCCGGAGAATGCACGTCTTAAAGAATGGTATGGGTGTATAGAAGCAAACTCTTATCAGCAAGGTTGGTTTGTACCTCACGATGTTCCGGGAATGGTGAACTTGATGGGTGGCAAGGAGAAAGTTATTGCGGATTTAACAGATTTCTTTAATAAAACTCCTTCTAATATGCTGTGGAATGAATATTATAACCATGCGAATGAACCTGTGCACTTCGTTCCTTTTTTGTTCAATCAGCTTGAAGTTCCCTGGTATACTCAAAAATGGACACGCTATACATGTGAAAAGGCTTATGCAAACAAAGTTGAAGGGATTGTTGGCAATGAAGATGTAGGTCAGATGTCAGCGTGGTATGTGTTGGCTGCTTCCGGTATTCATCCTTCCTGTCCGGGAAATACACGTATGGAGATTACAAGTCCGGTTTTTGATAAAGTAGAGTTCAATCTTGATCCCAGCTATTATACTGGGAAGAAATTCACGGTAATAGCTCATAATAATAGTATAAATAACGTCTATATACAAAAGGCCTTGTTGAACGGTCAGGAATACAATAAATGTTATCTTGATTTTGCGGACATTGCAGCCGGAGGTACATTGGAGCTGTTTATGGGTGATAAACCTAATGTTGAGTGGGGACTTTGATTGAATAACATACTCTAAAACAAATTGTTACTTTAAAATCTTGATAGTATGATGAATAAACTTGGGCTTATCATTGTATCGGTTATATTGGCTCTAATCCAGACAGGGTGTGCAGAGCAGAGTACATGGATGTCTTTGAACAGCTCTAATCCTCGGATTATCTGGGAAGTGAAACCCCAGGCAGATTTAGAGAACATAACCGGAGAGCAGATTTCTACTCCGGAATTTAAAATGTCCGATTACGTTAAAGGTGTGGTTCCCGGAACTGTTTTTACTGCTTATGTTGAAGCAGGAATCGTTCCTGATCCTAATTATGCCGATAATATTTATAAAGTAGACGAAACGTTTTATAACCGTCCTTTCTGGTATCGTACGGAATTCGAACTCCCGTCTTCTTATTCGGAGGGGAAGCGGGTATGGCTTCATTTCGACAATACGAACCGCTTTGCCGATTTCTATTTTAATGGCGAGAAGATATCAGGAACAAAAACATCTACTAAAGATGTAAGCGGTCACATGTTACGTTCGAAGTTTGATGTAACTAATCTGATAAAGAAATCCGGTAAGAATGTGATAGCTGTTCTGATTACCGATGCCGATCAGAAAAAGACGCGTAAGGCTAAAGACCCGTATGGAGTTGCGTGTAGCCCCAGTTATCTGGCTGGTGCCGGTTGGGACTGGATGCCATACGTACCGGGACGTCTGGCTGGTATCACAGGCAATGCCTATCTTGTGGTAACGGGAGATGTAGTGATGGAAGATCCTTGGGTACGTTCAGAGTTACCGACCTTGCAGAAAGCAGAGCTTTCTGTCTCAGCAGATATTAGAAATGCTTCTTCTTCCCCAAAAGAAGTCGTTGTATCCGGAGTGATTCAGCCGGGGAATATTTCTTTCTCTAAAGACATTCGGGTAGAAGGAGGAACAACAGCCAGACTATCTATTAACAAAGATGACATAGCGCAATTGGTTGTTGATCATCCGAGGCTTTGGTGGCCGAATGGTTATGGTGATCCCAATCTCTATACTTGTAAGCTGACTTGTTCTGTAGATGGAAAAGTGTCGGATGTAAAAGAAATGACATTCGGTATCAAGAAGTATGAGTATAAAATGGTCGATAATGTAGTGGGATATCCTGTTCTTACATTCTTTATCAACGGACAGAAGATCTATCTGAAAGGTGGAAACTGGGGAATGAGCGAATATCTGCTTCGCTGTCAGGGCAAAGAGTATGAAACGAAAATCAGACTTCATAAGGAGATGAATTACAATATGATCCGTCTATGGACTGGTTGTGTTACAGATGATGAGTTTTATGATTATTGTGATAAATATGGAATTATGGTATGGAATGATTTCTGGTTATATGTAGCATACAATGACGTGGCGCAACCGGAAGCATTTAAAGCGAATGCCCTTGATAAAGTCAGACGCCTCAGAAACCATCCTTCTATTGCTATTTGGTGTGGAGCTAATGAAACGCACCCGGCACCTGATTTGGATAATTACCTGCGTGAAATGATTGCGAAGGAGGACAATAATGACCGTATGTATAAGTCTTGCTCCAATCAGGATGGATTGTCCGGAAGTGGTTGGTGGGGAAATCAACCTCCAAGACACCATTTTGAAACTTCAGGCAGTAATCTGGCATTTAATACACCGGCTTATCCTTATGGCATTGATTACGGTTACGGTATGCGTACAGAAATAGGAACAGCCACTTTCCCCACATTTGAAAGCATTAAAGAGTTTATCCCGCAAAAAGACTGGTGGCCTCTGCCTACTGATGAGCAGTTGAAGAATGATGATGACAATGTATGGAACAAACATTTCTTTGGTAAGGAAGCGTCTAATGCCAACCCGGTTAATTATAAGAATTCAGTGAACACACAGTACGGAGAATCATCCGGACTGGAAGAATTCTGCGAGAAAGCGCAAATGCTGAATCTCGAAGTGATGAAAGGTATGTATGAGGCTTGGAACGATAAGATGTGGAATGATGCAGCCGGACTTCTGATCTGGATGAGCCATCCGGCTTATCCCTCGTTTGTATGGCAGACTTATGACTATTATTATGATCCTACAGGTGCTTATTGGGGAGCAAAAAAAGCTTGTGAACCTTTACATATCCAATGGAATGCTTCCAATAATAGCATAAAAGTAATAAATACTACAGCAAAGGATTTGAAAGGTGCAATAGCTACAGCTACAATTTACGACTTGAATGGAAAAGAAGTGCCTGCATACGGACAGACAAAACAGGTCGATGTGGCAGCCAGCAACATTGCAGAAGCATTTTCTTTGAACTTTAACCCTTTCAATCTGGCTTATGGAAAGAAGGCTGTAGCTTCTTCTTCAACAGGTGCCTCTAAAAGTGCTTCAATGGTTACTGACGGAGGAGCCGGAAGTCGTTGGGAAAGTGCATACAGTGATCCTCAATGGATATACATTGATCTTGGTAAAGAAGAAAAGATAGAAAAGGTTATTTTGAAATGGGAGGCAGCTTGTGCTAAGAAATACGAACTGCAAGTATCGAATGATGCGCAAGAATGGAAAACCGTTTATACCAACAAAGATGGAAGAGGTGGTACTGAACAGATTGAATTGGAACCTGTTACAGCACGTTATGTGAAATTGGCAGGCATCAGCCGTGCCACACAGTTTGGATATTCATTGTTCGAATTCGAAATCTACGGTGAGAAACCAAAAGAGATAGAAGAACTAACTCCGCTTCATTTTATCAAGTTGGAACTGATAGATGCCAAAGGTAATCTAATCTCTGAAAACTTCTATTGGCGGAATGGCGTGAGAGCTCTTGACTATACATTGCTGAACACACTTCCGGAAGTTGCTTTGTCTTGCCGATTGGTGGATAAATCGATGTCTGACGGAAAGATGAAGATAGCTGTAAAGAACAATTCCGAGACTGTGGCTTTTGCTAATCGGGTGAGGCTTGTTAATAAGGCTACGCAGAAAAGAATACTTCCAATTATTATGTCCGATAATTATGTGACGTTGATGCCGGGCGAAGAAAAGGTTATCACTATGGAGGCGACTCCCGAACTGTTGAAAGGAGGCGTAAGTGTATTGGTGAAACAGTATGGGAAAGCAGAGAAGAATAAGCTGGATATAGCAGATTGATTGTTGTACGGTTATCTTTATGGTTTGATTAAAAGAATAAAGAAAATGGCTAATAGACTAAAAATGAGGATACTCTTGTTGTTATCTTTAGTTTATATAAATTGCGATTACTTACAGGCACAAACAACAATACCCCGGTTTGAAGAAGGGGAACGTGTCGTATTTGTAGGAAACAGCATTACTCACGGCGGACATTATCATTCATTTATCTGGTTGTATTACATGACTCGTTTCCCGGATAAACCGATTACTATCATGAATGCCGGAATTGGTGGAGAGAGTGCGTGGGATATGAAGGATCGTTTGGACTATGATGTTTTCAACAGGAAACCAACTTATGTGACTCTAACTTTCGGTATGAACGATACCGGTTATGATATTTACATGAAAGACAATGCAAAAGAACTGTCAGAACAACGGATTGCAAAGTCATTGGAAAGCTATCGGGAAATAGAAGAACGCTTACTGGCTAAAAATAAAATAAAGAAAGTATTGATTGGTGGTTCTCCTTATGATGAGACTTCTAAGTTTAATAATTTTATATTGCGTAATAAGAATAACGCTATTTTAAAAATAATAGATGCCCAACGTACATCGGCTAAAAAGAATGGCTGGGGTTTTGTTGATTTTAACCAACCGATGCATGAGATAAGCAGAAAAGAGCAGGAGGCAGATTCTACATTTACATTCTGCAGGATAGATAGAATTCATCCGGATAATGATGGACAGATGGTTATGGCCTATTTGTTTCTGAAAGCACAGGGACTGGCTGGGGATGAAGTGTCATCAGTATCTATTGATGCATATCATTCATCTGTAATAACTCATAAGAACTGTAAGATTTCAAAACTGAAAAAGAACGGAGCTGATCTGACTTTTGATTATCTGGCGTATGCTCTTCCTTATCCGCTGGATTCAATTTCTAGAAGTGGCTGGGGAAATAAAAGGTCACAACGCGATGCAATGCAGTTGGTTCCATTTATGGAAGAGTTTAATCAGGAACGTTTTCAGGTAACAAATTTAGAGAAAGGAATGTATCGGTTAACTATAGACAATCAGTTTATTGACAATCTCTCATCCGAAAAGTTGGCGAATGGAGTGAATTTGGCAGATTACCCGAATACTCCCCAATATCAACAAGCTGCGAAAATCATGTATCTGAATGAAGAACGGTTTGAAGTGGAGAAACGCTTCAGAGAATACTTGTGGACCGAATATTCATTCTTGAAAAAGGAAGGATTATTGTTTGCTGATGATCAGAAAGCTATCGATAAACTAAAAGAATATTTACCTAAAGACGGGTTTCTTAGGATGAGCTACGATTGGTATATAAAAGCGATGAATCCCGAAATACGGGAGGTTTGGAGCAATTATATGAAGACTATTGTTGAAACAATTTATAAAATCAATAAACCTGTCACTCATAAAGTGAGGCTGGCAAGAGTTGAATAATAATAGAAAATGAATAGTATGAAACGGTTATTATGTTTAGTTTGTTGTTTCTGTTGGCTGTCTGTGATAGTGTATGGAAGTAAGAAAACATCTACTTTTTATTTGTCAGAGTTGAAATGTGAAAATCTTATTAATCCTTTGGGGATTGATAATGTGACCCCTCACTTCAGTTGGAAGTTAAAGGGGGACGGCTGGAAAGGCGGGCAAACTTATTATGAGATACAGGTAGCTTCGGATAGTATTCTGTTGGCACAGGATAAAGCTGATTTATGGAATACTGGGAAATTGAAATCCGATGTTTCTGTTATGGTGCCTTATCGAGGGAAGACTTTAACTTCTCGTTCTTTGTGTTATTGGCGGGTACGCGTTTGGGATGCTAAAAAACAAATTTCTTCATGGAGTCCTGTTGCTCGTTTTGGGGTTGGTATCTTAAATAAATCACAGATGCAGGGAGAATATATTGGGGCTTCTGTTGAAGGTGGTAAGATTTGTGCTCCTATTCTTCGCAAAAAAGTGAAGCTGACTCAAAGGGAGACTTCTTTCCTGCATGTAAACACGTTGGGGTATCACGAAATTTATGTCAATGGGAAAAAGGTCGGAGAAGATGTCCTTACGCCTGCTGTATCACATTTATCTAAACGTTCATTGATTGTTACTTATGATATTACTCCTTATTTACGAGAAGGAGAAAATGATTTGCTTATCTGGCTGGGACAAGGTTGGTATAAAACGACGACTTTCGGAGCTGCTTATGAAGGTCCGCTGGTAAAAGCAGAATTGGATGTGTTGAGAAATGGTAAATGGGAAGTCGTAACGAAGACAGACGGATCATGGTACGGACGTGAAAGTGGCTATTCGGATACAGGTACTTGGCGTGCTTTGCAGTTTGGAGGTGAGAGGGTGGATGGAAGGATTCTTCCGCGAGATCTTTCAACACAGGCTTTAGACAAAATGGAATGGATTCCTGTTGTGAAAGTGAATGTTCCCGATCATATCGCTTCCCCTCAAATGTGTGAGGTAAACAAGATACATCAGATTTTGCCGGCTGTTTCTGTAAAGAAGCTGGCTGAAGGTCTCTGGCTGGTAGATATGGGAAAGGTTCAGACCGGATGGTTTGAGATGCAAATGCCTATATTGCCGGCAGGTCATGAAGTTATTATGGAATATAGTGATAATTTGACGAAAGACGGTGAATTTGACAAGCAAGGTGAAAGTGATATTTATATATCTGGTGGTAAGCAAGGAGAATACTTCAGAAATAAATTCAATCATCACGCTTTTCGATATGTGCGAATATCCAATCTTCCTCAGAAACCGGAAACAGGTGCAATGAAATCTATGCAAATTTATGGAGATTATAAACAGACCGCAACTTTTGAATGTTCGGATGCCGACTTGAATGCTATTCACCAAATGATTCAGTATACGATGAAATGTCTGACTTTTAGTGGATATATGGTAGACTGTCCGCATTTGGAACGTGCAGGATATGGTGGGGATGGAAACTCCTCAACGATGTCTTTGCAAACGATGTACGATGTAGCCCCTACTTTTGAAAACTGGGTACAAACATGGGGAGACTCCATGCGTGAAGGAGGAAGTTTGCCGCATGTTGGTCCTAATCCGGGTGCCGGTGGTGGCGGTCCGTATTGGTGCGGATTCTTTGTACAGGCTCCCTGGAGAACGTATGTCAACTATAATGATCCCCGCTTGATTGAGAAATATTATTCTCAAATGAAAGAGTGGTTTAAGTATGTTGATAAGTATACAGTAGATGGTTTGCTGAAACGTTGGCCCGATACCAAATACCGTGACTGGTATTTGGGAGATTGGCTGGCACCTATGGGGGTAGATGCTGGTAATCAGGCTTCTGTGGATTTGGTAAGTAACTGTTTTATCAGCGAATGCTTGGGCACTATGTATAAGACAGCCTTAACATTAGGCAAAAAAGAAGAGGCGGAAGAGTTTGCTATCCGTAGAGAAAAACTCAATAAGTTGATTCATCAGACATTCTACCGTGCGGATGAAGGGATCTATTCTACCGGCTCACAGTTGGATATGTGCTATCCTATGTTGGTAGGTGTTGTACCTGATTCTTTGTACAATAAAGTGAAAGAGAATGTCGTTACGATGACCGAAGAAAAATATAAAGGACATATTGCTGTTGGTCTGGTTGGAGTACCTATTTTGACAGAATGGGCTGTTCGGAATAAACAAGTGGATTTCTTCTATCAAATGATGAAGAAACGTGATTATCCCGGTTATCTGTATATGATTGACCATGGTGCGACAGCGACTTGGGAATATTGGAGCGGAGAACGAAGTCGTGTGCACAATTGTTACAATGGAATTGGTACTTGGTTTTATCAGGCTGTAGGAGGAATACGTCTTGACGAGGCTAAACCTGGATATCGTCACTTCTATGTCGATCCTCAAATACCAAACGGTGTGATCTGGGCAAAAGTAACGAAAGAATCACCTTATGGCACAATTGCTGTTAATTGGAAGTTGAAAGATGATAATCAGTTGAATCTTCAATTGACAGTTCCTGCCGGAACAACGGCTACAGTTTGCATCCCTAATAATGCTGTCTCATGTAAAAAGAATAAGAAGAAAGTGAGTGTTAAGGAGCAGACTGTTGATGTAGAAGCAGGGCATTATGATTTTCTATTTAATTTGAAATAGATACCCCTACTAGAGTGTATTTATGATTTTCATTTCTCATATTCTCATTCATTAATCATAAATGGCAGAAAACTAATAGGATAGACTATGAGAAATGATTTTTAAGATGGTATTTCTCATAGTTTTTCTGTCAAATACCCCGTATTTTACCTTATTTCTCATACTTGTTGGATTCATTTCTCATAGTGTTTTTCCAATCAACCTATACAAGAATAAAGAAACAACTAGTCAACCATTATCAGGGAAGTACATATTCTCCTTGTCCCATATATTGTGGGAAAGTATTCCCTACTAGTAGGGAAAAGATTCTCTTATTTTGTGGGAATAAATTCTCATAATATCAGGGAACATTTTCCCATAATATATGGGACAATCGGAACTACAGTTTATCTTCAACCAGAAAAAAGGAGAAGATAGTATTTGACTATGAGAAATACTCTGAAATACTATGAGAATAAGGTGAATTTTAAGCTAAAATAGAAGGTGTATTATGAGAAATGCCGTCTTAGAAAGTATTTCTCATAAGCTATTTGTTTGATTATTTGTTGTTTATCAGTCACCTATGAGAATATGAGAAATGAAATTTAAAAATCTGGTTCTTCGTCAAATTTGGTGGTACTTCTTCTATTGTGAATAAA
>NZ_QTMW01000057.1:0-2498 GCF_003604005.1 Bacteroides sp. OF03-11BH
CGACCACGAGGTGCTGCGCCCATAAGGGCATATAGTAAATGTAGGCTTAGCAACCTACCCGGCAAGGGTTTTCAACGCCGGTCATTAGCCAACTTATCCACTTAGCCGAAAGGCGGTGGGGAGTGTCGCATGTTGGAAACGGCATAAGTCAGCTAACTATCATGCTGCTACTGAATGTCTAAATGAAATGATAGATATGAGGATGAAGACTATACTGTTTGAACGACAGTCCGAGTTGTTAGTTGGTAAACCCCGACGGAAGATAGTTACAAACGTCGGGCTGCAATACTTCTACTTTCCTACCTCAAGTACGAGAGCCGAAAACCGATTGCAGAACAGCCGCAATAAGCGGAAAAGGACGAAAATCGCATCCGACAATCTATTGAGCTATGTTACTATATGTCTAAATGGGGATTGTCTAAGTAGGAATGCCGAAAGGCTATGGGGTTTGCCCCCTGAATATCCTATATGACAACAGAGTCTCCGTAGTAGTCCGAGCAAGGGAAAGCCTTGTACATGGCGAAGGGAGACAGTGAGTTATTATTTAATATGTTTAACGAATGATGTGTGAGACATTATGAGAGATTCAGCAAATGTATTAAACAGTCTGGCTGGGCACAGCCAAGACCCTAATTACAAGTTTGAACGGCTTTACCGACTGCTGTTCAATGAAAATCTGTACGCACTTGCCTATCAAAAGTTGTCGCAGAATGCGGGCAACTATACGAAAGGCACAGACGGGCAGACCATAGACGGAATGAGCATAAAGCACATTCACTCTATCATTGGACAGTTGAAAGACGAAAGTTACCGTCCGTGCCCTGCACGGAGAATTTACATTCCCAAAAAGAATGGCAAGCAACGTCCTTTAGGCATACCAGCCTTTAAGGACAAACTTGTACAGGAAGTTGTAAGGATGATTCTTGAATCCATCTACGAAGGTCATTTTGAAGACTGCTCGCATGGATTCAGACCACACCGTGGCTGTCATACGGCTATGGCTTCCTTACAAAAGGGAGGTACGGGAGCACGTTGGTTCATCGAGGGAGACATCAAGGGTTTCTTTGACAACATCAACCATGATGTTTTAATCGGAATCCTTGCTGAAAGAATCAATGACGAGCGTTTCCTGCGACTGATACGTAAATTCCTCAAAGCAGGCTACATGGAACAATGGGAGTACAAAAATTCCTATATCGGAACACCGCAGGGAGGCATAATAAGTCCGATTTTGGCGAATATTTATCTTGACAAACTCGATAAATTTATGCGGAACTACATAAACGTCTTCAATAAAGGTAAAGCACGTGTACGCAACCCCGAATATAAAAGGGTTGCAAATCGTAAGGACAAACGTGTAAAGAAACTGAAGAATGAAACAGACGAGCAGAAGAAAGAAGCATTGCGCAGGGAGATAGCCATTCTCCACCGTGAGATGCAACAACTTCCTGCAACTCTTGACATGGACGAAAACTTCAAACGCATGAGGTATGTACGCTATGCCGATGATTTTCTGATTTGCGTAATCGGAAGTAAAGAGGACTGTGTAAAAGCAAAGGGGGACATTAAGACCTTTCTGCAAGATACGTTGAAACTCGAACTTTCGGATGAAAAGACGTTAATCACCAACTCACACGACGCAGCCAAATTTCTCGGCTTTGATGTTACAGTCCGCAGTACGGACAAGACGAGAAAGGATTTCAGAGGAATCCCCATACGCTCACTTGACCATAAAGTGGTTCTTCTCCTGCCTTATGAGGTTATGAGAAAGAAACTGCTTGACTATAATGCGATGCGCATAATAATCAAGAATGGCAAGGAAGCATGGGAATCGACCTCACGCCCGTATCTCCGTAGTAATGATGACCTTGAAATACTCAACCGATACAATTCGGAAATTCGGGGAATCTATAACTACTACTGTATTGCAAACAATGTCAACATTCTCAATAGTTTCTATTACTACATGAAAGAGAGTATGTATAAAACATTATCATCCAAGTATGAATCAACCGTAAGGAAAATAATCCGTAAATATTGCCGGAATAAAGTCTTTACAGTAAGGTATGAAAACAACAAGGGCGAAATGTTGGAACGTACTATTTATCATGGAGGGTTCAAGCAGAGAAAAGACGCGCGTATTGACAATGCGCATATCATGCCCAGTTATCGCGGGACTGAAAGTACCAGCCTTATGGCTCGGTTGAAAGCCCGTGAATGTGAATATTGCGGAGCGGAGGACAACCTTAGAATGGTGCATGTCCGCAAGCTAAAAGACCTGAAAGGCAAACAGGAGTGGGAACGCTTCATGATTGCCAGACAGAGAAAAACAATAGCAGTATGTGAAAATTGTTATCGTAAGATTCATGAAAAGAAATAGACTGAAAATAACCATGGAGAGCCGTATACATGGAGACGTGTACGTACGGTTCGGTGGCGAGCGTTTAGAAACCTACCGTCCGAAAGGACGGCAAGGCGCTTTGCGCTTAGCCTGTGGC
>NZ_QTMW01000057.1:2508-28361 GCF_003604005.1 Bacteroides sp. OF03-11BH
GGCGCTTTGCGCTTAGCCTGTGGAACCGGTAAGACGCTGATAATGTGCATCGCCGCGCATGAGATGAAGCGTCTGAATTTGGCACACAAGCCGATGATTATCGGGCTGAAAGCCAACGTTGCGGAGATTGCAGCCACCTATCAGGCGGCATATCCCAACGCACGTATTCTGTACGCTTCGGAGAAGGACTTTTCGACCGCCAACCGTGTGCGCTTCTTCAATAATATAAAGAACAACGACTACGATTGCGTCATCATGTCGCACGACCAGTTCGGCAAGATACCGCAGTCGCCGGAATTGCAGCAGCGCATCCTGCAAGCAGAGCTTGACACGGTGGAGGAAAACCTCGAAGTGCTACGGCAGCAGGGAAAGAACGTGTCGCGGGCGATGCTGAAAGGATTGGAGAAGCGCAAGCACAACCTTGAAGCGAAGCTGGAGAAGGTGGAACACGCCATAAAGTCACGCACGGACGACGTGGTGGATTTCAAGCAGATGGGCATCGACCACATCTTCATAGATGAGAGCCACCAGTTCAAGAATCTGACTTTCAACACGCGCCACGACCGTGTGGCGGGATTGGGAAACAGCGAGGGAAGCCAGAAGGCACTTAACATGCTCTTTGCCATACGCACCATACAGGAGCGCACAGGAAAAGACTTGGGTGCGACCTTCCTCTCCGGCACGACTATCAGCAACTCACTGACTGAATTGTACCTGCTGTTCAAGTACCTGCGCCCGAAGGAGCTGGAACGGCAGGACATAAGGTGTTTCGACGCTTGGGCGGCGATATTTGCCAAGAAGACGACGGATTTTGAATTTAACGTGACGAACAATGTGGTCCAGAAGGAGCGTTTCCGCTACTTCATCAAAGTGCCGGAGCTTGCCGCCTTCTATAATGAAATCACGGACTACCGCACGGCGGAGGATGTGGGCGTTGACCGTCCTGCCAAGAACGAGATACTGCACCATATACCGCCCACGCCGGAACAGGAGGACTTCATACAGAAACTGATGCAGTTCGCCAAGACGGGCGATGCCACCTTGTTGGGCAGGCTGCCGCTTTCGGAAACGGAAGAAAAGGCGAAGATGCTCATCGCCACGGACTATGCCCGGAAAATGGCACTCGACATGCGCATGATAGACCCGAATTACGAAGATCATCCCGACAACAAAGCGAGTCACTGTGCCAAGATGATCGCGGAGTATTATCAAAAATACGACGCCCAGAAAGGCACGCAGTTCGTTTTCTCTGATTTGGGGACATACCAGCCGGGCGACGGGTGGAACGTCTATTCGGAAATCAAGCGCAAACTGACGGAGGACTACGGTATACCGCCAAGCGAGGTGCGCTTCATTCAGGAGTGCAAGACCGACAAGGCGCGGAAGGCGGTGATAGACGCCATGAACGCCGGGACGGTGCGTGTGCTGTTCGGCTCTACCTCTATGCTCGGAACGGGTGTGAACGCCCAGAAACGGTGTGTGGCTATCCATCATCTCGATACGCCGTGGCGACCGTCCGACTTGCAACAGCGTGACGGACGCGGAGTTAGGGCAGGTAATGAGATTGCCAAACATTTCGCCGGGAACAACGTGGATGTAATCATCTACGCGGTGGAGAAGTCACTGGACAGCTACAAGTTCAACCTCCTGCACTGCAAGCAGACTTTCATAAGCCAGCTCAAAAGCGGTGCGATGGGTGCGCGTACCATCGACGAGGGGGCAATGGACGAAAAATCGGGCATGAATTTCTCGGAATACATGGCGTTGCTCTCCGGCAATACCGACCTGTTGGACAAGGCGAAACTGGAAAAGCGGATCGCATCGCTCGAAGGGGAACGCAAGTCGTTCAACAAGGGCAAGCGTGATTCGGAGTTCAAGCTGGAGTCAAAGACCGGCGAGTTGCGCAACAACACGGCTTTCATAGATGCCATGACGGAGGACTGGAACCGCTTCCTGTCGGTGGTGCAGACCGACAAGGAGGGCAACCGCCTTAATATAATAAAGGTGGACGGAGTGGATTCCGCCGATGAGAAGGTCATCGGAAAGCGTTTGCAGGAGATAGCCAAGAATGCCACGACCGGAGGGTTGTACACGCAGGTCGGTGAACTTTACGGTTTTCCGATAAAGGTGGTGAGCGAAAGGATACTCAAAGAGGGATTGGAGTTCACCGACAACCGCTTCGTGGTCGAGGGGAACTACAAGTACACCTACAACAACGGGCATCTGGCGATGGCTGACCCGTTGGCCGCCGCCCGCAACTTCCTCAACGCGATGGAGAGGATACCCTCCATCATCGACCAGTACAAGGCGAAGAACGAGGTGCTGGAGATGGAGATACCGCAGTTACAGGAGATAGCGGGTAAGGTGTGGAAGAAGGAGGACGAGCTGAAGCAGTTGAAGTCCGAACTTGCCGCCCTTGACCGAAAAATTCAGCTGGAGCTTGCGCCACCCACGCCCGAAGTCGCAGAAAAGGAGAATGAAGGGCAACAGCTCAAGCCGGAAGCGGAAGATGTGAGGAACAGGCAGGCGCAATATCCCGAAAATGCACCGCCGCAGATACGCAGTCCGGCGGATAGTATCGTTGCCAACCATGTCATAATCGGGCGTCCGGGACTGTATGCCAAGGAGGAAACCCGGTCCAAAGGATTGAAAATATAACCTAAGGAATTTTATCTGAAGTATTAATAAGGGCTATCCCAAAAGGTCTAAAAGTAAATTTTATCCTTTCTGCAAGTATCTATAGGATGGCAACTGCATTTTTTTCTTTTTGGGCAGCCCTTATTAAAATTTATTCTTATTTTAGGTTATATACATTCATGTCCATTTATGTAAAAAATTCCTGCTGACCTTGTTTATGTCTTGTCAGTCACCATTTGCAAAACCATATTTGACCCTCAAAGAGGCTGAATTTGATAAGTAACTTGCTACATACTCATAATAAGGAGCTAAATAGAACACGAATGGGAAATACACAAATGCTAAACTAAAGAAGATATTGGCCAAAATAAACGCTATACCGAGAGAGAAACTTGATTTTTCAACTTCCTAAAACGGTGTTGTTCAAACATTTCTACTTATTTGTACTTGCCAGTTGAACCTACGCTTCCCTAATAAAATGTCTATGGTAAAAAGTTAAAAAATCCTCCCACTTTTGTTAGATATATTTTTTTGTGTAATTTTGTAATCGTTATGCGGCAGTAATAATATACATATTAATACGAGTTAGTAATCCTGTAGTTCTCATATGCTACGAGGAGGTATTAAAAGGTGCGTTTCGACAATGCATCTACTGTAGTATATTATTGCTTAATCCAAATGAATATTATAAATTTAGGAATTCTTGCTCACATTGATGCAGGAAAAACTTCCGTAACCGAGAATCTGCTGTTTGCCAGTGGAGCAACGGAAAAGTGCGGCCGTGTGGATAATGGTGACACCATAACGGACTCTATGGATATAGAGAAACGTAGAGGAATTACTGTCCGGGCTTCTACGACATCTATTATCTGGAATGGAGTGAAATGCAATATCATTGACACTCCGGGACACATGGATTTTATTGCGGAAGTGGAGCGGACATTCAAAATGCTTGATGGAGCAGTCCTCATCTTATCCGCAAAGGAAGGCATACAAGCGCAGACAAAGTTGCTGTTCAGTACTTTACAAAAGCTGCAAATCCCGACAATTATATTTATCAATAAGATTGACCGTGCCGGTGTGAATTTGGAGCGTTTGTATATGGATATAAAAACAAATCTGTCGCAAGATGTCCTGTTTATGCAAACTGTTGTCGATGGATCGGTTTATCCGGTTTGCTCCCAAACATATATAAAGGAAGAATACAAAGAATTTGTATGCAACCATGACGACGATATATTAGAACGATATTTGGCGGATAGCGAAATTTCACCGGCTGATTATTGGAATACGATAATCGCTCTTGTGGCAAAAGCCAAAGTCTATCCGGTGCTACATGGATCAGCAATGTTCAATATCGGTATCAATGAGTTGTTGGACGCCATTTCTTCTTTTATACTTCCTCCGGCATCAGTCTCAAACAGACTTTCAGCTTATCTCTATAAGATAGAGCATGACCCCAAAGGGCATAAAAGAAGTTTTCTTAAAATAATTGACGGAAGTCTGAGACTTCGAGACGTTGTAAGAATCAACGATTCGGAAAAATTCATCAAGATTAAAAATCTAAAGACTATTTATCAGGGCAGAGAGATAAATGTTGATGAAGTGGGTGCCAATGATATCGCGATTGTAGAAGATATAGAAGATTTTCGAATCGGAGATTATTTAGGTGCTAAACCTTGTTTGATTCAAGGATTATCTCATCAGCATCCCGCTCTCAAATCCTCCGTCCGGCCAAATAAGCCCGAAGAGAGAAGCAAGGTGATATCCGCTCTGAATACATTGTGGATTGAAGACCCGTCTTTGTCCTTTTCCATAAACTCATATAGTGATGAATTGGAAATCTCGTTATATGGTTTGACCCAAAAGGAAATCATACAGACATTGCTGGAAGAACGATTTTCCGTAAAGGTCCATTTTGATGAGATCAAGACTATCTACAAAGAACGACCTATAAAAAAGGTCAATAAGATTATTCAGATCGAAGTACCACCCAACCCTTACTGGGCCACAATAGGGCTGACTCTTGAACCCTTACCGTTAGGGGCAGGGTTGCAAATCGAAAGTGACATCTCCTATGGTTATCTGAACCATTCTTTTCAAAATGCCGTTTTTGAAGGGATTCGTATGTCTTGCCAATCTGGTTTACATGGATGGGAAGTGACAGATCTGAAAGTAACTTTTACTCAAGCCGAGTATTATAGCCCGGTAAGTACACCTGCTGATTTCAGACAGCTGACCCCTTATGTCTTCAGGCTGGCTTTGCAACAGTCAGGTGTGGACATTCTCGAACCGATGCTCTGTTTTGAGTTGCAGATACCCCAAGTAGCGAGTTCCAAAGCTATTACAGATTTGCAAAAACTGATGTCTGAGATTGAAGACATCAGTTGTAATAATGAGTGGTGTCATATTAAAGGGAAAGTTCCATTAAATACAAGTAAAGACTATGCCTCAGAAGTAAGTTCGTACACTAAGGGCTTAGGCATTTTTATGGTTAAGCCATGTGGGTATCAAATAACAAAAGACGGTTATTCTGATAATATCCGCATGAACGAAAAAGATAAACTTTTATTCATGTTCCAAAAATCAATGTCATTAAAATAATGGAGCGGTCAGGAAATTTCTATAAGGCAATACGGTTGGGATATATACTTATCTCCATTCTTATCGGATGTATGGCATATAATAGCCTCTATGAATGGCAGGAGATAGAAGCATTAGAACTTGGCAATAAAAAAATAGACGAGCTCCGAAAAGAAATAAACAATATCAATATTCAAATGATAAAATTTTCTCTATTGGGTGAAACAATACTGGAATGGAACGATAAAGATATCGAGCATTACCATGCACGGCGTATGGCAATGGACAGTATGCTCTGCCGTTTCAAGGCCACCTATCCAGCAGAGCGCATCGATAGTGTGCGCAGTCTTTTAGAGGATAAGGAACGACAGATGTTCCAGATAGTCCGGTTAATGGATGAACAACAATCTATTAACAAGAAGATAGCCAATCAAATTCCGGTTATTGTACAGAAAAGTGTGCAGGAACAGTCCAAAAAGCCAAAACGAAAAGGTTTCTTAGGCATATTCGGCAAAAAAAAGGAAGTAACTCCAGCAGTATCAACCACTATCCTTCATTCGGTCAATAGAAACGTAATCAGCGAACAGAAAGTGCAGGATCGCCAATTGTCGGAACAAGCCGACAGCCTTGCAGCTCGTAATGCAGAACTTAACAGACAACTGCAAGAATTGATTTGCCAAATAGAAGAAAAGGTACAAACCGAACTGCAAAGCCGGGAAAACGAAATAGTTGCCATGCGTGAAAAGTCATTTATGCAAGTAGGCGGTTTAATGGGATTCGTTCTTCTATTGTTGTTAATTTCCTACATCATCATACATCGTGATGCAAAAAGCATTAAACAATACAAGCACAAGACAACTGATTTGATAAGGCAACTGGAACAATCCGTACAACGGAACGAGGCACTGATAACGTCAAGGAAGAAGGCGGTACATACTATCACCCATGAACTGCGCACACCGCTGACAGCAATAACAGGCTATGCCGGACTGATACGGAAAGAACAGTGTGAGGATAAGTCCGGGCAGTATATCCAAAACATACTGCAATCCTCCGACCGTATGCGGGATATGCTTAACACTTTGCTTGACTTCTTCCGCCTGGACAACGGCAAGGAACAGCCCCGTCTGTCACCCTGCCGGATTTCAGCAATCACGCACACACTTGAAACGGAGTTCATGCCTGTTGCCGTGAACAAAGGGCTGTCCTTGTCCGTGAAGACTGGACACGATGCCATTGTATTGACCGACAAAGAGCGAATAATACAAATCGGGAATAACCTGCTGTCAAACGCTGTCAAGTTCACAGAAGAAGGCGGTGTTTCTTTGATTACTGAATATGATAATGGAGTTCTGACACTGGTCGTTGAAGATACAGGTACAGGCATGACAGAAGAGGAACAGAAACAAGCGTTCGGTGCGTTTGAACGTCTATCAAATGCCGCCGCTAATATCGCACAAGAGGGACTTCCCTATTTCTCTGTCGCATTTCTGTTCTTCGCTCTCAATTTGGTATGTGTGGGGTACTATCAAAGCCTTGGATGTTTCAAGACCGCCATCTTGCTCATGCTATTGCGAGGTCTTGTTTTCGTAGTTCCGGCTTTTCTTGTGTTACCGCGTGTCATCGGCGTTCCGGGACTTTGGCTGTCAGTTCCCCTATCGGAAATAATGACACAAATCCTTATTTTAGTTTATTATCTGCTAAACAGAAACAACAAAAACATATCGAACTTATGAAAAAGTATTTCTTGAGTACGTTGATACTCTGTTCAACATCATTTACTGCCTGTCACCAAACGGAACCGGAGCAGGAAGAAGTCAATTATTCGGTCATGACCGTAGGAAAAGGAGAAGTGACGCTGACCGAATCTTATTCCGCATCCGTACAGGGAAGGCAGGACATTGAAATCTATCCGCAGGTGTCCGGGACGATACAACAGGTATGCGTGAAAGAAGGGCAAGAGGTACGTCGGGGTGAACGGTTGTTTATTATAGACCAAGTTCCTTACCAAGCAGCCCTGCGGACAGCTATTGCCAATGTCCATTCTGCCGAAGCACAGGTACAGACCGCCCGGCTGACCTACGAAAGCAAGCAGGCACTTCATCGTGAAAAGGTCATTTCGGAATATGACCTCTCCACAGCCCGCAATGCGCTTCTCGTGGCCGAAGCCGCGTTGGAACAAGCCAAAGCGCAGGAGGTGAATGCCCACAACGACCTTTCTTATACAGAAGTAAAGAGTCCCGCAAACGGAGTAATAGGCACCATCCCTTACCGCGTGGGCACATTGGTCAGTTCCGGTTCGGCACAACCGCTTACTTCCGTATCGGATAATTCGGAGATGTATGTCTATTTCTCCATGTCGGGGCAGCGATTGCAGTCATTGATACGCTGTTACGGCTCCATCAACCGAACCTTGGAAGAGATGCCTGCCGTCCGTCTGCAACTGGGTGATGGAACTATCTATGAAAAGGAAGGGCGTATTGAGAGCATCAGCGGCGTACTTGACCGACAGACCGGAAGTGGCTCCTTGCGTGCCGTATTCCCCAACGCCGAACGGGTGCTGCTGAGCGGAAGCACGGGAAATATACTTATCCCGCAGACCTTGCAGGATGCTATTCCCATTCCGCAAGAAGCCACCTACGAATTGCAGGACAAGCTGTTTGTCTATCGGGTAGTGAATGGCAAGGCGGTGGCTACCCGTATTGAAGTCAATCCGGTGCATGACGGCATCCGCTATACCGTCACTTCCGGATTGGATGTTGGCGATGTGATTGTGACTACAGGCGTAGGCTTGCTCAATAACGGCGATGCCGTAACCTTAAAACCGTAATAAGAGGAGGAAGAAGTTATGAATTTACGATTCTTTATAGACCGCCCGGTCTTTTCCATCGTTATTTCCGTAATTATTGTTTTGTTGGGCATCATATCCCTGACGGGGCTGCCTGTGGAGCAATATCCAGACATTGCGCCGCCCACGGTGCAAGTAACGACTTCTTATCCCGGTGCCAATGCCGAAACGGTGCAGAAGTCGGTCATTGTCCCGTTGGAGGAAGCCATCAACGGTGTGGAGAACATGAGCTACATCCATTCGGAAGCCTCCAATACGGGAGATGTTACAGTGAATGTCTATTTCCGTCAGGGAACTGATGCCGACATGGCGGCAGTCAATGTGCAAAACCGCGTATCGAAGGCACAGGGATTGCTTCCTGCCGAAGTAACCAAAATCGGGGTGCAGACGCAGAAACAACAGAAGTCGCTATTGAAGGTGGTCGCCCTCTACAGCCCGGACGATTCATACGATATGCAGTTTATCAACAACTACATGAAGATAAATGTGGAGCCGCGCGTCAAGCGTATTGCCGGTGTGGGTGAGTTCAATGTATTGGCATCCAACTATTCCATGCGCATTTGGCTGAAACCGGACGTGATGGCGCAGTACAAACTGATACCGTCAGACGTGACCAATGCCCTCGAAAAGCAGAATTTGGAATCGGCTACGGGTGCTTTCGGCGAGAACCACGAGAATGCCTACGAATATACCATCAAATATAGGGGACGCTTCTCCACGCCCGAAGAGTTTGGTGATATTGTTATCCGTTCGCTTTCCAACGGAGAAATCTTGCGTCTGAAAGATATTGCCCGCATCGAGTTGGGTGATGAAGCCTATACCTATCGTGCCATGACGGACGGTCATGCGGGATGTATCACCGAGGCTTACCAGAGTGCCGGTTCCAATGCTACGGAGGTGGTACAGGAGATTGATGCGCTGATAGATGAAATATCCGAAGACTTGCCTGAAGGATTGAAGTTTGCCAGCTTGTTGAGCGTGAACGACTTTCTCTTTGCCTCCATCGAGAATGTGCTTTGGACGCTGATAGAGGCTATCATTCTCGTTGTACTGGTGGTTTATGTGTTTTTGCAGGACATCCGTTCGACACTGATTCCCACCATATCCATTATCGTCTCTTTGGTCGGCACGTTCGCTTTCATGGCGGTGGCGGGCTTTTCCATCAACTTGCTGACGCTGTTCGCACTGGTGCTTGCCATCGGTACGGTGGTGGACAATGCCATTGTGGTAGTCGAGGCAGTACAGGCGAAGTTCGATGCCGGTTACTACTCATCGTATATGGCGACGAACGAAGCCATGTCGGGCATTACGGCTGCCATCGTTACCTCTACGCTGGTGTTCATGGCGGTATTCATCCCGGTTTCCATGATGGGCGGCACGTCCGGCGTATTCTATACGCAGTTCGGCATCACGATGGCGGTGGCGGTCGGACTGTCGGCAGTCAATGCCTTGACACTTTCACCGACTCTGTGTGCCTTACTGCTTGAACCTTATATAGATGCGGACGGCAAAGAGAAAAGCGGTTTTTCGGCACGCTTCCGCAAGGCGTTCAATGCGGCTTTCGAGGTCTTGGTGAAGCGGTACGTTCGGGGTGTCATCTACTTCTGCCGCCATCGGGTGGTGACATGGGGACTGCTGGTGGCTACGGTGGCGCTGGTGGTGGTGCTGATGCGCACTACCAAGACCGGACTTGTGCCCGATGAAGATACGGGTACGGTCATGGTGAGCGTCAATACCAAGCCGGGCACTTCGCTCTTCCGCACCACCCAAGTATTGGCGCAGTTGGAAAAGGAAATCCAACAAATGCCGCAGGTGAAGCATTATGCCACCGTCAGCGGATATTCGCTCAGCGGTTCGGGAGCCAGTGCGGGACTGATTATCATCTCCCTGCGCGACTGGTCGGAACGTGACGGCAAGGAAGATGATGTAAACTCTATCATCGGACGCATCAACACCCTTTCACAGAAAATACCGGATGCGCAGTTATTTGCCGCCGCCCCGCCCATGATTAACGGCTACGGCATGGTGAACGGTTTTGAACTGCACGTGCAGGACAAGACGGGCAAACCTGTCAGTGAGTTGGACGATGCCACCAAGGGATTCATTGCCTCCCTGAGCCAATGCCCGGAAATCGGGACTGCCTATACCGCTTTTTCAGCAGACTATCCGCAATATACGCTGGACATTGATGCCGCCCGTTGCGAACGTTCGGGGCTTTCTCCGGCAGAGGTGCTTTCCACGGTGTCCGGTTACTATGGCGGGCAGTATGTCTCCAATTTTAACCGTTTCTCCAAGCTCTACCGTGTCATGATACAGGCGGAGCCGGACACACGGGTCACACCGGAATCGCTGAACCACCTCTATGTGCGTACCGGCAACGGTGAAATGGCTCCCATCAGCCAGTTTGCCCGGCTTACCAAGACCTACGGGCCACAGTCGCTCAACCGCTTCAACCTCTATGGCTCCATTGCGGTCAACGGTTCGGCTGCCGACGGCTATTCTTCCGGCGACGCCATCCGTGCCATCGGCGAAGCGGCGTCCACGGCATTGCCCAAAGGCTATACCTACGAGTTTGGCGGCATCACCCGCGAGGAAAGTCAGTCGAGCAGCAACACGGTGATTATCTTCGCCATTTGCTTTGTGCTGGTCTATCTCATCCTGAGCGCACTTTATGAAAGTTTCCTCATCCCGTTTGCCGTGGTGCTCGCCCTTCCTTTCGGCTTGCTGGGCAGTTTCCTGTTTGCCAAGCTGATGGGATTGGAGAATAACATCTATATGCAGACCGGTTTGATTATGCTCATCGGATTGCTGGCAAAGACCGCCATCCTGATAACGGAATATGCCGTCAAACGCCGACAGGCGGGCATGTCGCTGATACAAGCTGCCGTTGGAGCCGCCAAGGTGCGATTGCGCCCCATCCTAATGACAGCCCTTACAATGGTGTTCGGACTGCTACCGCTGATGGTATCAACGGGAGTAGGAGCCAACGGTAACCGCACGTTGGGTTCCGGTGCGGTGGGTGGTATGCTGGTCGGTACACTTGCCTTGCTATTTGTGGTTCCGGCACTGTTCATTGCTTTCCAGTGGTTGCAAGAGAAGGTACGTCCCATGCAGGCTGTTTCCTCCGGCGAATGGTCGATACAAGGTGAAATGGAAGATTTGAAGAAACATAAAAAGGAAAAGGAATCATGAGAAATATATTACTGACAACAGTTACCGCACTGCTGCTTGCCTCGTGCGGAGTCTATAAACCTTACTCCCGTCCGGAGGAAGTGAAAACCGATGGGCTGTATGGCACCGACATACAAGCGGAAGACACAGCCTCCATCGCCTCCTTGCATTGGAGCGAACTGTTCACCGACACACGCTTGCAATCCCTCATCCGGCGAGGACTGGAGAATAACAACGACCTTAACGTCGCACGTCTGAAAGTGGTGGAGGCAGAAGCCACGCTGATGTCTTCGCGCCTTGCCTACCTGCCCTCAGTGTCGCTTGCCCCGCAAGGTACGTTGAGTAGCTTCGATGGTAGCAAGACGACCAAGACCTACACCCTTGCTGCTTCCGCCGAGTGGGAGCTGGACTTGTTCGGCAAGCTGACCAATGCCAAACGTGGTGCCCGTGCCGCCTTAGAGCAGAGCCGCGCTTACCGGCAGGCAGTGCAGACACAACTCATCGCCACAATTGCCAACAGTTATTACAACTTGCTGATGTTGGATGTACAACTCGACATCAACCGCTGCACCGCCGAGAGTTGGAGCGAGTCGTTGCGCACGTTGGAACTGCAAAAGCAGTTCGGCAACACCACCGAAGCTGCCGTGCAGCAGGCACGTGCCAACCTGCTTACCGTGGAAACGAATGTGCTTACTCTGGAACAGCAAGTCAAGAAACAGGAAAATGCCATCTCCTTGCTCTTAGGCGATGTGCCTTCCCATATCGAACGCGGTACGTTGACAGAACAGCAATTTCCCGATACACTCTCCGTAGGTGTACCCCTGCAGTTGCTTGCCCGCCGTCCCGACATCCGTCAGGCAGAAGCATCGCTGGCACAGGCGTTCTATGCCACCGGTGCCGCCCGCTCCGCCTTTTATCCCAGCATTACGCTGGGCGGGTCTGCAGGTTGGACAAACAGTACCGGTGCCGCCATTATCAATCCCGGACGCTGGCTACTGAGTGCAGTCGGCTCATTGACACACCCCCTCTTCAACCGTGGGCGTAACATCGCCAACCTGCGCATCGCCAAGGCACAGCAACAGGAAGCGTTACTCTCTTTCCAGCAAAGTCTGCTGAAAGCGGGTAGCGAGGTGAACGATGCTCTTGCACAATGGCAGACAGCCGACCGCCGTTTGCAACTTGATGGCAAGCAGATAGCCGCTCTGCGCCGCACCGTGGAAAGTACCCGCCAGCTGATGGAACACAGCAGTAGCACCACCTATTTGGAAGTGCTTACCGCTCAGCAATCCCTGCTCTCCGCTGAACTGACGGAAGCAAACGATCATTTCGACAAAATACAGGGGATGATAAATCTGTATCATGCGTTGGGAGGTGGAAGCTGGTGAAAGACAAAGTGGCACTTCGAGGCGCACAAGGTGCCACTTTGTGGTGGTCGAAGTGGCACTTCGGAAAATCAAGAGTGGAGGTTAGTTCAGGCAACAGCAAAACGGATGCTTGCAAAGGCATCCGAGTGAGACAATAAACATTATTCATCAACCAATTAAAAACGTAAGACTATGCCTTTTGGGGAAAAAGCGTTTCAGAAGCAACAGGGCGTTTACTATCCCCAAGCCGTAGTGCAGGGCAAGCCCGTGGAAACGGAGACCATAGCAAAGGATTTGACGAAAATCTTCACAGTAAGTAACAGTGACGTGCAAGCCGTGTTGGGCGACATCGCAGGCGTGATGCACACGCGCATGGCGCAGGGCAAGAGCGTCCACATCAAGGGGCTGGGCTATTTCCGCTACACGCTCGACACGAAGGGCGTGAAGGATTTGGCGGACTTCGACAAGCAGGTGCAGGCGGTGCGCGTGCAGTTCACACCCGAACGGGAGCGGCTGTCGAACAAGACCTACACCCGTGCCCTTGTGGACAGCGATGATTTGGAATGGATTGAACTTTCTGCCGATGCGAAGGACGATGACCCGGCGCAGGGTGGCGGAAGCACAGACGGTTCCGGTAATGGCGAAGATGGTGACAATCCTTTGGGATAATGTCATTGCTGACAAAGATTGCTATAATGTATGCAGCCTGTGGTTTTAGATGGACTACGGGCTGCATGATTAAAAAGGAATAATCAAATGAGAAGTACCATAGGAACAAAATTTCTCCGCACGCTGATTGCCGCAGGTTATTTATTGATGTGCCTGCTGGCAGTCGGCATCATGTACCTGTGGTTTTATGAATGGAAAGAGATTGAAGCATTGGAAACGGAGAACCGACGTATAAATGCTTTTCGTCAGGAAGTGCATCTTGTTTATGGGGAAATGACGGGGCTTTCCCTTTTGGGCGAAAGTGTGTTGGAGTGGGAAGACGAGGATTTGGAGCATTACCATATCCGGCGCATGGCGGTGGATAGTCTGCTGTGCCGTTTCAAAACCGTTTATCCGGCAGAGCGGATAGACAGTGTGCGTCATTTGTTAGAAAGCAAGGAAAATTTGCTTTGTAGCATTGTGGAAGTATTGAATAAACAGGAAAATTTGAATCGGGAAATTGCTAAGCGTGTACCCTTCATTGCGGCAAAAAGCACACAGGAACAGCCTAAGAAAACGAAGCGCAAAGGTTTCTTAGGCTTGTTCGGCAAGAAAGAAAAGTCGAAACCGACCGCCACAACCTCCATGCTCCATGCACTGAACCGCAAGGAGATTACACAACAACAGGCGCAAAGCCGCCGCTTGTCGGAACATGCCGACAGCCTCGCCATGCGCAACAGCGAATTGAATCGACAACTGCAATCGCTTATCGGGCAGATGGACAGGAAAGTAGAACGTGACCTGCAAAAGCGTGAGGCAGAGATAACCGCCATGCGTGAACGCTCGTTCTTTCAAATCGGAGGGCTGACAGGATTTCTTTTTCTTCTTTTGGTTGTGTCATACATCATCATCCACAGGGACATACGCCGCATAAAGCGGTATAAGGCAAAGACCGTTAATCTGATAAGGCAACTCCATGAATCGGATATGAGAAACAGGGAACTGATTTCCTCACGCAAGAGAGCCATGCACACCATTACTCATGAACTGCGTACACCGCTGACCGCCATACACGGCTATGCGGAACTGATAGCCAACGGAGAAAATGCAACGCAGACGGAACGCTATTCGGGCAATATCCGGCAGGCATCGCAACGAATGATTGCCATGTTGAACACGCTGCTTGACTTCTTTCGGTTGGATAGTGGAAAGGAGAGTGCGAATACTTCCCCGTTCCGTTTGCAGGGCATGGCAGACGCTTTATCGGCGGAATTTGCTCCATTGGCAGAGACAAAGGACTTGTGTTTGACGGTGGAATGCAATACCGATGTTATCCTCATGGGCGACAAGGAGCGCATTATGCAGGTTTCCGCAAACCTGTTATCCAATGCCATCAAGTTCACGCAAGCCGGAAGCGTATCGCTCCGCATGGACTACAACGGCAATAACCTTTCCATTGTGGTGGAAGATACAGGCAGCGGTATGAGCGAAGAAGAACAGCAACGGGTGTTCGGAGCATTTGAACGGCTCTCCAACGCCGCCACGCAGGACGGTTTCGGATTAGGATTATCCATCGTGAAACGCATCGTGGATATGTTAGGCGGTACTGTCCGATTGGAAAGCAAGAAAGGTCGGGGCAGTCGTTTCACGATAGAAATACCCATGCAAACCGCTGATATTGCTGTCATCGAAAAGAAAGAAGTGCAAGAACAATATCCTTATTCTGAACGTGCCTATTCGGTCATTATGTTGGATGACAACGACATTCTTCTTTCGATGGCAATGGATATGTATGCCCATTACGGTATCCGTTGTGATGTGTGCACTAATACAAGCGACCTCATGGAAGCCATGCGGACAAAGGACTACGACCTGCTGATTACAGACTTGAAGATGCCGGAAATAAATGGCTTTGAGGTATTGGAACTGCTGCGCTCGTCCCACGTCGGCAACTCGAAGACCATCCCTGTGATTGTCGCCACTGCTTCGGGAAGCTGCACCGAAGAAGAACTGCTGGCTCATGGCTTTTCCGCCTGCCTGTTCAAGCCGTTCGGCCTGTCGGAACTGCTGGCGGTGTCGGGCAAATGCCTTTCAGTATCTTCTGTCAAAAATAACAAAGAGAAACAACCTGACCTTTCTTCTTTATTGGCGTATGGTGACAAGGTGACTATGCTTGACAAACTGAAAACCGAAACGGAAAAGGACATGCAAGCCATTAGCGATGCCGGAGAGCGGTGTGACCGCAAAGAATTGGATATGCAGGTACACCGTTTACGCAGTTCGTGGGCAGTAATCCGTGCGGACAAACCACTATGGGAACTGCACAGACTTCTGCATTCAGACACGGAATGTTCCGATAACGAGATTCAACACACCGTGAATGCAGTATTGGCAATGGGTGACAAGATTGTGGAACAGGCTAAAAAACGAAAGGAAGACGGATTATGAAGGTAATTGTAGTAGAGGACAATCCCGTTTATAACGATTATGTCTGCAACTTCTTGAAGAAAGGCGGCTTCGACACCATGCAGGCGTATCGGCTTTCTACCGCCAAGAAATTGCTGGCAAAGGCAGAGGAAGATAATACTGTGCTTGCCGACTTGCGTCTACCTGATGGTGAGGGTGTCGACCTGTTGCGTTGGATGCGCAAGGAAGGGAAGCCGCAGCCGTTCATCATCATGACCGATTACGCCGAGGTGCATACGGCAGTGGAAAGTATGAAACTCGGCTCCGCCGACTATATTCCCAAGCAATTGGTAGAGGACAGGCTTGTTCCTCTCATCCGCTCCATACACAAAGCACAGGAACAGAAAAGGAACAAACAAGTCCCGATATTTGTCCGGCAAGGTACGGCATATCAAGGAATCAAGCGGCGTGTCCGGTTGGTTGCACCCACCCGTATGAGTGTATTGATATTAGGTGAGAACGGTACGGGCAAAGAACATATTGCCCAACACATCCACGCACAGAGCAAACGTGCGGATAAGCCTTTCGTGGCGGTGGACTGTGGTTCGTTGTCCCCGACATTGGCACTGTCCGCATTCTTCGGACACATCAAAGGTGCATTCACAGGAGCAGATTCTACCCATGTTGGGTATTTTCAAGAAGCCAATGGCGGTACATTGTTTCTTGATGAAGTGGCCAACCTGCCGATGGAAATGCAGCGGATGTTGCTCCGTGCCATACAGGAGAGGCGGTATCGCCCGGTCGGAGACAAGGCAGACCGGAATTTCAATGTCCGCATCATCGCTGCTACCAATGAAGATTTGGAGGTATCGGTGAATGAAAAGCGTTTTCGGCAGGATCTTCTGTACCGCCTGCACGACTTCGGGATAACCGTTCCTCCGTTGCGTGACTGTCAAGAAGACATTATGCCGCTGGCAGAGTTCTTCCGTGATATGGCAAACAGAGAGCTGGAGTGTAGCGTGAGCGGGTTCAGTTCCGAAGCACGTAAAGCGTTGCTGACACACGCATGGCCGGGCAACGTGCGGGAACTTCGGCAGAAAGTTATGGGTGCTGTATTGCAGGCGCAGGAAGGTGTTGTCATGAAAGAGCATCTGGAACTTGCCGTGACGAAACCGACCTCTACTGTCAGCTTCGCCTTGCGCAATGACGCGGAGGATAAGGAGCGGATATTGCGTGCGTTGAAACAGGCAAACGGCAACCGGAGTGTCGCCGCAGAACTGCTCGGCATAGGCAGGACAACACTATACAGCAAACTTGAAGAGTATGGACTTAAATATAAATTCAAGCAATCATAGCCCGTAATTCACTGAATTTGGCTATCTTTGCATAACATTTGAGAAAAACGGCGATTGGCAGGAGCTTTTCGCCGCCAACATATAGGATAAGACCGCAAGGCGTTTCAAGCGAAAATCTGGTAAATTGGAACTACGGAGACGATTGCGTGATGCTTATGCTATGCTTACGCATAGCGTGCATTCACGTACTCTCCGTAAAGGCTTTACCAGAGCCATCGCTTGAAGGTAGTGTGAATTGCACGCTACTTTTTTACCCTTGCCTAACGAAAGGAAACGATTATGGGTAAAGTTCAGATTCTCGCCGTACTGACGATGGACGGATGTCTTTCTTCAGAGTTATATGATAAAGCACATCAGGATTTGTGCCTTGACCGTTGCGGTCTTGATGAAATCAGGAAGAAAGCCTTTTACCGTGTGACACCGGACTATTCCATTTCAATGCTGCACG
This sequence comes from Bacteroides sp. OF03-11BH, assembly GCF_003604005.1. Classification (NCBI taxonomy): domain Bacteria; kingdom Pseudomonadati; phylum Bacteroidota; class Bacteroidia; order Bacteroidales; family Bacteroidaceae; genus Bacteroides; species Bacteroides sp. OF03-11BH. Next base: position 19,969 of record NZ_QTMW01000057.1, read on the forward strand.
AATGGAGAAAAGACTGCACAAACATCCGTTACCTCGCGGAAGCCACACCGGACACGGCAGACTATATAAACGGACTGCTGCGGATGCACGCTGTGGATGAAATCATACTATACACCGTTCCTTTCATATCCGGAAGCGGACGACATTTTTTTAAGTCGGCTCTGCCAGAGCAACACTGGACGCTTTCCTCTTTGAAAAGCTATCCCAACGGTGTATGTCGCATTATCTATATCCTTGATAAAAAAGCAAGATAGCCAAAATGTGCGGCAAGCATACATTTCTATTTTCAGGAATAGAATAAATGTTCCGATTACAAACAATTTAAGTCGGAGATAATTTGTCCTTGTGAAAAAATACTGAATTTTATACCTCTGAAATCCAGCACTTTGTAAAATTGAGTGTTGGATTTTTTATTTTCTGCCGCGTTTTTTGCCAATTATATTCATGTGCGCACGCAGAAAACAAAGTGTAATTTTCAAAATTGACAGAACCATGAATTATTTCTTGCTGGCGGAAACCGACTTTTTCCGCCTGATAAACGAAGCCGGCGACTGCAATATGGAAACGGCATACACGGCTTTCGCCACCCAAGTGATCGAACTGTGCAACGGCGGCATGGACATGAACCTTACCGTCATCGCGCTTGCCTACATCGAAATCGAGTTGCAGCACCATCCCGTACGTAATCTGTCAGAAGAAAAAAGAGAGATTGCCGCCTACGTCAGCAAGGCTCTGTCTTTCGTAAGAAAGATGCAGAAATTCCTTGCCACGCCCCAAGTGCCACCACTAATATCCGCCAACAACGCAACAGAAACCACCGCCAGCCTTCTTCAATGGACGGGCAATGCCATCGACCTCGTGGAACTTATCTACGGCATAGACGTGATGGGCTGCATCAACAACGGCAATATGCCGCTCAAACAGCTCGCCCCACTTCTCTATAAGATATTCGGGGTTGATTCTAAAGACTGCTACCGCTTCTACACTGATATCAAACGCCGGAAGAACGAAAGCCGCACCTATTTCATTGACAGGATGCAGGAAAAACTGAACGAGAGAATGTTGCGTGATGAGGAGTTGGAGCGGATGAGAAAATAAAAAAATATCCATTACATATGAGAAGACAGGAATACTCGTATCCTGTCTTTTTATTTTCATTTAATTATATATTAATTAGCACAATATATGTGAGTTTTTCATTCCTATAAGGACAAATTTCAGAAACGTATGTCTGGTAAATTATTGAGTCATCATAGTATGAACATATATCATTACTAAAAACAATGAAACAACTTCCATAAGATTGTGGTTGTAAAAATCGCCATTTAATAGCCCGTTTTTTTTGTAAAATTCGCCAATTAAAAAAATATGATTATCTTTGCATTATATTTTATAAGGTATGGAAACAGTAAATAGAATACTTCAAGAGAAGATTACAGCACGAATCGCGCCCAATAAAGCAGTACTGATTTTTGGTGCTCGCCGTGTTGGTAAAACGGTAATGATGCGTAAAATTGTGGACAACTATTCAGGTAGGACGATGATGCTCAACGGCGAAGACTACGACACATTAGCACTATTGGAGAATCGCTCAATAGCCAATTATCGGCATTTATTGGATGGTATTGATTTGCTGGCTATTGATGAGGCACAGAACATACCACAAATCGGTAGTATTCTGAAGTTGATAGTTGATGAAATACCGGGAATAAGTGTCTTGGCAAGTGGTTCTTCGTCATTCGATTTGCTGAATAAGACTGGTGAACCGTTGGTCGGCCGCAGTACGCAATTTCTCCTTACACCATTCTCGCAACGGGAAATCGCACAGACGGAAACGGCACTTGAAACCCGCCAGAACCTCGAAGCGCGCTTGATTTACGGTTCCTATCCCGAAGTAGTAATGATGGAGAACTATGAACGTAAAACAGACTACCTACGTGATATTGTCGGTGCATACCTGCTTAAAGATATCTTAGCAATTGACGGCTTAAAAAATTCGAGCAAGATGCGCGATCTACTGCGATTGATAGCTTTTCAGTTGGGCAGCGAAGTTTCTTACGAAGAGTTAGGTAAACAACTCGGCATGAGCAAGACGACCGTTGAAAAATACCTCGACCTATTGGAAAAGGTCTTCGTTATCTATCGTCTGGGGGCTTATTCGCGTAACCTACGCAAGGAGGTTACAAAAGCTGGCAAGTGGTACTTCTACGACAACGGCATTCGCAATGCCATTATCGGGGCTTTCTCACCGCTGGCCATTCGGCAGGATGTCGGTGCGCTGTGGGAGAACTACATCATCGGAGAGCGGCGCAAAGCGAACTTCAATGAGGGACTGCACAGGGAGTTCTATTTCTGGCGCACCTACGACAAACAGGAAATCGACCTGATTGAGGAGAGTGCCGACAGTCTTACCGCCTTGGAGTTCAAGTGGGGAAATAAAATGCCGGCCGCACCGAAAGCCTTCCAAGAAGCCTATCCCTATGCCGAGTTTCATGTGGTAAATCGGGAGAATTATTTGGAGTTCGTATAATCAATAAATTACGTATATGGAAACAAAACTACAATCCAAACAGCAATATCCGCGGTTTATCCAAAATAAACCGTGTGGTATTGACAAATTCGATGGAGGTTCGCAAGAAAGGTTGGCAAAAACTATTGCTCGCCATTTTTGTCAGAATGATTCATTGGATGAGGAATGTACTTTACCTCGAATTATCGGCATCGAAGGTATTTGGGGATCTGGAAAATCCAACGTGGTTAAAATGTTGGAACGTGAATTATCAGACGACTATTACTTTTTTGAGTATGACGCATGGGGACATCAAGAGGACTTGCAACGCCGCTCTATATTGGAATTGCTTACAAGCAAACTTATTGATGATGGTATCCTATCTGGAAATGCAACAATAAAAGTCAAAGGTGGAGGTACGAAAACCGTATCATGGTCTGAAAAGCTGAAATATTTATTAGCCCGTAAAACGGAGACCGTAACCGAAAAATATCCCCTTATCAGTAATGGTATGGTTGCGGCATTTTTGGTTGCAGTTTTAACTCCGATATTTACATTTATTGCGTATGCAGTAAAACCTACACCCACAACATGGTGGTTTTCTTTATTGTCTATTATCATAGCTGCACTGCCAGTTCTTATTGCATTGTGCGTTTGGAAATGGGCATATAGCAAAGATCATAAATATGGATGGAGTTATATGTTAGCTATTTATCAAGATAAAGTCGAAAAGGACGTTTGCTATGAGACTTTGAGCGAAGACGAACCAACGGTTTACGAGTTCAAAACATGGATGCAAGACATTTCTGATTTTATCAAGGAAAAAGGACAACGTAAATTAGTCCTTGTTTTTGACAACATGGATCGTCTCCCCGCTGAAAAAGTAAAAGAATTATGGTCTTCTATCCATACGTTCTTCGCCGATAGCGGTTTTGAAAATGTTTGGGCTGTTATTCCTTTCGATGAAACACATTTAGCTTGTGCATTCGGAGATGAGACCGACGAACAAACGAAACAACTGACCAAGTATTTTATCAATAAAACTTTCCCTATTGTTTATCGTGTTGCTCCTCCTGTTATTACCGACTATCGAAGTATATTCAACAAACTGTTTGTTGAAGCATTTGGAGAAACAGAAAATGAAGCGAAAGAAACTATAAATCGGATATTCAGATTGGTAAATCCTAATGCCAATGTTAGGGAAATTATATCATATATCAATGAGATGGTCGCTCTTAAACAAGAGTGGTGTAACGAAATTTTGATGATAAACATAGCATTGTTCTGTTTGAAGAAGACGGATATTCTGGCAAATCCAGTAGAACAAATATTGTCCGGCGACTATCTGAATGGCATTCAAACAATAATTAACAATGATCTGCAAACACAACGCGAAATTGCAGCTTTGGTATATGGTGTCGATGTTGAAGATGCTCGACAAATTCCATTGAAAAAATATATTGAAGGCTGCATCAACGGAGAAGAAGACCACGACATAAATCAATATGCAGAGACTAATAAACAATTTGACACTGTATTAGAAGAAGTTATACAATGTATGGACAATGCGCTTATCGATAAGATTATACATTGTTTGCATAAATTAACTCGAAAGAGCGATGTTATTCTGCGTGTATGGCAAAGAATAGCACAATTGAAATTAAAAGAATCCATAGAGAAGCAGGTGTTCCCTGTCGAATACCAAGAACTGCTGTTGCATTTAGACACGGAAAGCCAAAACCATGTGATTGCTCAATTATATAAGAAGATAGTTCGGTTCAATGACTTCAATGGCGGCGACTATTTCAAAACGTTAGATGCAATAGACAGGTTTATTGCGCAAAATAAGTTGGCGTGCGATTTTACGTCATTGATTGAAGCAAAAACAGTCAAGCCAAATACATTTATCGATTATATTCAAGCTGCAAATGCAACAGATGCTGCCTATCGGGATAACGCGACAACTAAAGCATATAAATATTATCAAGTAGCAACAAATTCGGAGGCGCTCGATAATTATTTGGCAAACTTACTACCCGATAATTTCGACCATGCAGATATTGTAAAAACGTTAAAAGATAATTCTACCTATACGTTTCCAACGCTTTTGCAAGCGATCACGAATTGCATTGATGAACAGAATGTAAATAAAGATAATATAGGGGCTATATTTACAACCTATCGTTTATTGGCATCTGACGAAGAAAGACCTTTACCTGTAACGTTAGATTCAACCTACATAAATCAGTTGCATTCTGAATTAGAAACTGATGGCCGAAACATTAAAGAGTCTGGATATTACGATTTAGTCGCCATGCAATTGGCACATGGTCATTCCGTTTCCTTAATAGAGGGTGGAGATATAAAATATGTTGCAGAACTCATGGACTATTATGTGGATCATGGAGACTTATTAGTAAATAGTGTGGGATGGAATATACCGCTATTAAATGAAACACTACAATACATGGTAAATCATAAACTTGGCTATAAATTATTGCTCTCAGACATATTGCCCCAATTTGAAGATATTAAGAACAGAATAGGTGTAACGGATGAGGTATTTATCGAGCATTTAGCAGAGTGGAATACCGATTTGGATAAGTATATCACTAAGAACAATATTAAAGATGTAATTCCTGACGCATCTTTTTACGATTTGACCACTAAAATAAGCAATGTCCTGACCGATCATATCAATAAAATAGCGTTCGAAGCGTTGTCTGAAATAAGTGTTGATACATTATACGCCCAAAGAACAGCACATACATCATATTATTGGTTTGTCGCAATAAAACATTTACTGGCTAAAATCAAATCCTTGCCAGATAACTTGACTGAATTTGGCAAAAAGATTCTGATGGATATTGCTTCTGGAACTCAAAGTTTGAATCCTTTCCCTAATTGTTTCAAGAATATAGTTGAAAGATTGGATAAACGAAAAATTAAATCGACAGTTACCGATATAAGAAATGATTTCTGCATCGGTAAAAAGACTATCAATGCAATAAAGTTTCAATTTTTCGAAACATGGCTTAGATCGCATGGTAATTTGAAAAGTCAAGCTGGAGACGTTATTGATAAAATAGTGAAACCTGTAATTTCCGATGGGGCATGCCGTTCATTGATTCTGCAAAACAAAGATTTTTATATGGATTTAATAAATACAGCAGGGGATGATGCTTATGAATTGAAAAAGAGTCTCCGAAACCTCATACAAAAAGATTCAGATCCGCAATTGGTTAAATTTGTCAATTCGATAGATTCAGTACCTGAGGTTGAAACCGCGTAAGTATTTGTCTAACAAGTCCGAATTTTACGATTTTACCCGTCAGAACTGAAGTGCCCCCCAAAAAAATTGTATCCAACTTTTGGGGGTCACTTCAAACTTCGATAGGGATAATTTTCAATTTTGGGGACTTGTTAGACAGTCTCATTATCTGGTAGCAGTTTACACAGCACCGGATCGTTTTTGATACGCTCCAGTTCCTCCTGCACAATCTGCTTCACCTCTTCCTTGATGCGCCGGTAGTTCGCCTGCACCGTTTCCTTCATGCGGTCGTTGCCGTCCTCGTCCGTGAAGTTTGTAATGACGGGAATTTTCTTGTAGGCACTTTCTTCCCGTTTCACCTTTTCGGCATCCACCACAATCTCGCAATGAAAAATCTTCTGCTCGATACGCTCGTTGAAGTTGTCGGATACAGAACCGACAAACATTCCCTGCGTAAGCCCGGAAATCTTACTCGGTGGAATGAGCGCGTCCATCTGCGTGTTGATGGAGGTGGAAACATCCTGCCGGTTGATGGAGATGGACTGCCGTTTCTGCAACACCTTACCGAACCGCTCGGAGAGCGTCTTGGCTGTTTCCCCCACCACCTGACCGGAGAAAATATTGCCGACAGTGTTCATCACCACTTTCGCCTCTTTGTCCCCGTAGTCACGCACTAACTGGCTGAAATCCTGAAAGCCCAGACACACGGCAACCTTGTTGCTTCGGGCGGTAGCTATAAGATTGTCCAACCCTTTGAAGTATATTGTGGGCAACTCGTCGATGATGACCGATGACTTCAGCATCCCCTTCTTGTTGATGAGCTTCACGATACGGGAATTATACAGACCGAGTGCCGCACCGTAGATATTCTGACGGTCGGGATTGTTACCCACGCAGAGGATTTTCGGCTCTTCGGGATTGTTGATGTCCAGCGTAAACTCGCTGTCTGACATCACCCAGTAGAGCTGCGGTGAAATCATCCTCGAAAGCGGGATTTTTGCCGACGCTATCTGACCCATGAGCTGCTCCGCAGCCCCTCCAAGCCACGCATCCATGAACGGCGAAAGGTAGTTCTCCAGCTCCGGATAAGAGGTCAGTATCGGAAATATATCCTCGTAACGGCGGTTCAGAAACTCGATAGCATGGGGAAACGTGCAAAACTTCCCGTTCTGATAGATTTTGAGATACCAGATAATACTGGCAAACAGAATGATAGGTGACTCCACGAAGAAGTCGCCCTGCTTTTGCACATCGGGTAAGTCAAGGGCATTACTGCCCCCTTCTCCCCTAAGAACCGTACGTGAGAGTTTCCCCTCATACGGCTCAAGCAACTCAATATTTCTATTTGTTGTTAGAAATCGGCTCATACTTTCAACAGTTTCGTTTATTTCGCTTGTGGCAGTTGTTATGGACAAGTTGCCGTACAATTGAACCACCAACAGATATTTCATTGACGTTCCATGCTTTTGTACAATCTATCTCCTTGCCGCATAACGGACAAGTCCGCTTCTGCTTGTTCCATAAATATAAGAGTGACTTACGTCCTTTGAGAGATTCCAGCATTTGTTGCTCCTTTCGCTGAAAGAAATAATCATCATATTCCGGGTCGAAAGGGTTTGCCTCCCCCTTGACTTGCTTGTACGGAGTATAATGTATATCCGACAACCTTTTAAGGGTCAGGTAGTTCACTTTCTTGCTTTTTGTTTCATATTTCCATGCAAACGTCCATTTACGCCCCCGAATTTCATGCCAATACTTATCTGCAACCCAAGACTTGCGTTTCTTTGGGTGGCGACGTAAAGCCCATTTCTTTGTGAGGTTGTAAATGTGATTGTCGCAACCGTGAAAAGCATTGGTTGATGCACCATATCGGTAATAGTTTCCCCAACCTGTTATCACAGGATTGAGCATTCGTATCAGCGATTCCTGCTTACACATTTTATGTCCTTTAACGATGTCACTGATTTTTGCCCTAAAGCGTTTCTGTGCATCTTTGGACGGAGATGTGTACAGCCTTTTGCCGAACTTCCTTACATTGAAACCTAAGAAATCAAATCCATCGTATATGTTCGTAATGGTAGTTTTCTCTTCGGATAAGGTAAGACCCCTTTCTTTGAGAAATTCTATCACCATTGGTTTGACCTCGTTTTCCAATAATTCCTTATCTCGACCTGTGATTATAAAGTCGTCCGCATACCTGATAAGATTCACTTTGTAGTGGAATGTCTTATAGTTGATGAAACGTCTTTTGAATCTTTCAGCCAAGAGTGGTTGAAGTCCGTCAAGTGCCATATTTGCAAGTGTCGGTGATATGATACCTCCTTGTGGTGTACCCTCTTCTGTCGGGAACAGTTTACCATTGAATACAGCTCCACATTTCAGCCATTTTCTGAGTATTGTTTTATCCATAGGGATATTTTCAATAAGCCAGCCGTGACTGATGTGGTCGAAGCAACCCTTAATATCTCCCTCCAAAATCCATTCGGGGGAATGCTGGCGATTTAGAACCGTATCAATCTGACGAATTGCGTCCATTGTCCTGCGCTTCTTTCGGAAGCCGTAAGAAAAACGGTCGCCTGTCGTTTCGGCTATCGGTTCCAATGCCATGAGATA